>NZ_JBFREX010000030.1:0-51820 GCF_052114525.1 Pseudomonas sp. KB_15
CCTTTGTAGCAGCTGCCGAGCCYGCGAGGCGGCGTTCGGCTGCGAAGCAGTCGTAAAAYCAGTAATCGCGGTACGTCAGGCAGRYCGCGTCAGCAGGGCTCACGRCTGCCATGCAGCCGAACGCAGCCTCGCAGGCTCGGCAGCTGCTACAGATCGCATTACCGCTTGACTGATACGCTCATTGACCGACCACTGACAACAACACCGCCTTCGGGCGTGACACCCTTTGTAGCAGCTGCCGAGCCYGCGAGGCKGCGTTCGGCTGCGAAGCAGTCGTAAAAYCAGTAATCGCGGTACGTCAGGCAGGCCGCGTCAGCWGGRCTCACGACTGCCATGCAGCCGAACGCAGCCTCGCRGGCTCGGCAGCTGCTACAGATCGCATTACCGCTTAACTGACTGGCATCAGGCTCTCCAGGGGGCCTCTTTTGTGAGCAAACGTCTTGATCAGAAGTATTTGAGCCATCTGATATCGCGACGGCGTGCCTTCAATGCCGCGAACCAGCGCACGGGTAAATACAGGGATAAAGCCAAGAGCACAGCCGTAAGCCAAACAGCCCAAATGCTGTCGAAACCGAAAAAAACTCCCTGGTTCAATCCGAACAACGCCACGCTGAACAGATACAGCGCCTTGAGTACGTAAAGGTGGAGCAAGTAGAAGAACATCGGCGCCGCGCCAAATACGGCCAATGCATTGACCCACTTGCGTTGTTGAGCCCGTTCCAGGGCACGAAGCAGTAACAGCCCCACTCCCAACGTCAGCGAAAGGAACAGCAGGGAAGGTGGGTATTTTGTAATGTTGAAGAAACTCATGAGGGTTTGTGTGAGGCCTTCATGGGCGACCCAATGCACCTCGCCATAACCATTGACCGCTCGCAGTGCGACAAATCCGATCAATGTCCCGGCCCCTGCAAGCAGCAGATTGCGTTGACGCTCTGCGGTCAAAACCTGGCCAGCAAACCAAGGGCCGATACAGTATCCAAGGGCGATCACAGCGATCCAGGGAAGCACAGGATAAGAGGTACGCAGACGCAAGCTGTCGGAGAAATCGATCCAGCCACGATCATGCAGGATCGCCCAGGGTATATGCATTGGCGAGCCTGTCGCGAAGTGCACATTATCCAGCAGGTTGTGCCCAGCCACGATCACCAGACCCAGGCAGCACAGAATGGGCTTGGGTAACCAAACCAGTCCGGCCAGGGCAATCATGCATATGCCAATGGCCCAGATCACTTGCATGTAAATTGCCGCAGGCGGGAACTGAAATGTCCAGGCGAAATTCACCAGGGTGAACTCCAGCAGTACCAGGAACAGACCGCGCTTGAATAAAAAGGCTGACACATCGCCCTTGCTCTGGTGCTTTTGGCCATACAGGTAAGCGGAAAGTCCAGTGAGCAGTATGAATACTGGCGCACACAAATGGGCAAGTGTGCGGCTGAAAAATAGCGCCGGCTCAGTGGATTCGATGTCCATCGGGTCTGCTACTTGACGGTGCAAAAAGAACGTTTCGCGCACGTGATCCAGCAGCATAAGGAGGATTACCAATCCCCTCAGGGCATCAATGGACAGCAGGCGTTGGTTCAAGCTTGTGATGGGCGGGATGTGAATAGAGGTTGTCATCGAATGTCGCAAGCAGGGAGTGGATGGCACTGTCAGTGGTGACTGACAGTGCATGTTTGCAATAGTTATAACATAACAAATCCACCAAAAGCGACCGCCTGATTGCGTTGATAGCTGTCTACCGAGACCCTTTCAACTCAAGGAATGCGTCCCGCAATCGAGCGTCGCCTGAGTTCGGCCTGAGTTCCTTAAACTGTTTAATGGAGCATTAGCCCGGGAACTGATCCCCAAACATTGGGTACCCGCCGGCGGAACCTTCACGCGTCGCCTCGTCCTGAATCACATCCCAGTGTTCGACCATCACGCCGTTCTCAAGGCGCAGGATATCGACCACGACCCAGTTCGCCGGCTGTCCGAGGCCAGTGAAGCGACCGTGCAACATGACGAAGTCGCCTTCAGCGACTGCCAACTGACATTCGTAACGCATATCGGGCGATCCTGCGGCGACCAACTCGAACAGACCCTCGCGACCAGGGGGCACATGAGCACTGTGCTGGATATAGGAGGGTGACCAGAAGCGTTCGGCTGCAGCCAGATCCTTGCGATTGAACAGGGTTGCGAAGCCTTCGAGGACGATGGCCTTGTTCTCGGCGGGGGTATGTGAAGTCATGGTCGGTTTCCTGCTGACAATGTAAAGGGGAGGGCGACTGTAGGGCCGCCCAATATCGCTTTGTGGTCTCAACCGAAAGCCGGTCCGCTTGCAATCATGTCGTTGAACTGATTGACCCACGCGTGCTCGTTCGGGCCAGGGTTGGCACGCATCGCCTCGGCGGGCGCGACAAGGATTTCGTCCACGCCGCTCTCGAACTGCGCCATGGCTCCGGCAATGAACTGGTCGAGGGGAATGGCGCGTTCTTCCTCGCTGCTGTCGAGCAACTCGGTGCGTACCCAAGGCGGTGCGATCTCTACCACCTGGACACCGTATTCGCGCAGCAGGTAGCGCTGCGACAGGGTGTAGGAGTGCAGCGCGGCCTTGGTCGCCGAATAGACCGCCGTCACGGCCATTGGCACGAAGCCGAGCACCGAGGAGACGTTGACGATGACCGCATCCGGCTTGGCCTTGAGATGCTCGACCAGCGCCGAGGTCATGCGGATCGGACCCAGCAGGTTGGTGGTGACGGTCGACAGGGCAAGCTCATCGTCCACCGGACCTTCGGCATGATCGAGCAGCATGATGCCGGCATTGTTGATCAGCACATTGACCTCGGGGTAATGGGCGATGAGGTGCTGCGCGGCCGCCTGGATGCTGGCCGTGTCGTTGATGTCGAGTTCAAGTGCGGCCATGCCGGGGTTGGCGTCGAGCGTCTCTTGCAACCGCGCCTTGCGACGACCGGAGATGATCACTTGATTGCCCAGCTTGTGGAAGGCTTCGGCCAGACCACGGCCAATGCCGGAGCCGCCGCCAGTGATGAAGATAGTGTTGCCTGTCATGCGCATGAGGGATTTCCTTGAACGAAAAAGTCAGGGCGTCCGCCACGCTGCCAGGCCGATCAGCTCGACCGCTGCGTCGCGGGGTATGGCGCTAAACTGGCAGCTTCGGCGGGATCGGAGTAGACGCTGTGGCTGGCTATCTTCTATGCGTCGGATGCATAAGCACCGCCGGCGTCGTCAAGCAGGCTGGCGACAAGATGTTCGATCAGGGCGCGACCGGCCCTGCGGGTACGCGAGCCGTGGGGGAAGTAGGCATGCACCGGTACGGATTCGGTTTCCCAATCGGTGAGCAGCGCGACGAGTTCACCGCTTTCAAGCTCCCGCCGACACGCCCAAGCCGTTGTCGATGTAATCCCTAAACCGGCAGTTGCCGCCGCGACAGCGCCTTCGTTTTCGTCGGTCGAGAAATGCGCTTCGAGCTGAATCGTCCTGGTCTCGCCATCGCGTTTGAACATCCACCCGCTCGGGACTGTCGAGGCTGGACCGGCGATGATTCGATGCGATTGCAGGTCCTCAGGCAGAGTCGGCTCCCCAGCGGCACGCAAGTAGGACGGTGAGGCGAGAATGAATCTGGAGATTGTCATGATCTGACGGCTCGTAGCACTGGAGTCCACCAGCCGTCCCAGCCTTATCGCTACATCGATATTTTCGCGCACCAGATCCTGCCAATGATCGGCGAGCAGCACCTGGATATGCAGGTTGGGGTGTATCGCTGCGAACGGCGCTATACGCGGAATGATTTCCCGTACGCCGATGCTCGTTGGCATGCTGATCCGCACGACCCCACGCAATTCCAGGCCACCGCGAACGCTTTGCTCGGCTTCTTCCACCGCGGCGAGGATGGGTTCCATGCGCGAGAGAAAATCCGCCCCTGCCTCAGTCGGTACGACGGCACGTGTCGATCTCGCCAGCAGCAGGGTGCCGAGATCGGCTTCGAGCTCGGCCACAATCCTGGAGACCTGGGATTGAGAAAGGCCCACTTCGCGTGCCGCGGCCGAAAAGCTGCCGAGTCGCGCCACCCTTGTGAATAGCCTGTAGGAGAAAAGGTCTTTCATGCGTTAGCTCCATCCAACAGCCAGCATGCACCTTGAGTCCGCTGGCAGAAGCTACGGTGAAACGCGGTAGTTTGGGTGAGTGATTTTTTGCGGGGAGGCAGCTGGGGCACTAGGGCCCCAGTTACCAGTGGTGCAAATTATCACGCAACTTCAGTGTGGAAAGGATAGTCCGTGTAACCCGCTTCCGTGCCACCGAAGAACGACTCGCGGTCGTACGGGTTCAGTGGCCAGCCGTTGCGCAGGCGCTCCGGCAAGTCAGGGTTGGCGATGAAGTGGCGGCCGAACGCGACCAGGTCTGCATCGCCGGCCTCGAGGATCGCGTTGGCCGATTCACCGGAGAAGCCGCCCGCCGCGATAAGGGTGCCCTTGTAGTGCTGGCGGATGAGTTGGGACGCCACCGGATTCTGGTCGCGGCGCTCGTCTTCGATGAGACCCAGGATGCGTGGCTCGATCAGGTGCAGATAGGCGAGGTCCAGCTTGTTCAGCGCGCGCGCGACATAGGTGAACAGGCCAATGGGGTCGCTGTCGGACATATCGCCGAAGTTGCCGCTCGGACCCAGACGTACCGCCACCCGATTGCTGCCCCAGACGGAGATCACCGCCTCTACCGCTTCCAGCAGGAACCGGCTACGGTTCTCGAACGAGCCACCGTAGATATCCGTACGTTTGTTGCTGCCGTCCTGCAGGAATTGATCGAACAGGTAGCCGTTGGCCGAGTGCAACTCCACGCCATCGAACCCGGCTGCGATACCGCGTTCGGCGGCGGTGCGGAAGCTTTCCACCAGTCCACGGATTCCCGCGATGGTCAATTCTCGCGCCGGGCTGGCGGGGGTCCAGCCAGTCTCGGTGAAGGCGAGGCCGCCGTGGTCAACGACGGAAGGGGCCACCGGCTGGCCGCCGTCCGGCTGCAAGAGGCTATTGGACTGGCGCCCCGCATGATAGAGCTGCAGAAAGATTTTGCCGCCCTTGGCATGAACGGCGTCGGTCACGAGCTTCCAGCCGGCGATTTGGCTATCGTCATACAAACCGGGAGCACCGAGGTAGCCATTACCATTGGCTGCGGCGATAGTAGCTTCGCCGATCAGCAGGCCACCGGCGGTGGTACGCTGGGCGTAGTACTCGGCCATCAGCGGGCCAGGGATGTCACCCGGCTCGGCACGCATACGGGTCAGTGGCGCCAAAACGACGCGATGGGAAATCTGGTGTGGGCCTATCTGGATACTCGTGTGCAGTTTGGACATGACAACGATACCTATCAGTGGTGGGATGGGGGCAATGTAGGCGTAAAATTCGCGGAGAAAAATATCCCGCGATGCCGAACATTTCGGATGTTTTTTCCGTAATCCCGCCTGGTTGGTGGAGTTCTGCCGGAGCAAGCAGGAAAAGTGATGGAAAGTCTGAATGGCATCTCGATGTTCGTGCAGGTTGCCGAAACGCGCAGCTTTACCGAGGCCGCCCGCCAGTTGGGGGTATCGTCCTCGACCGTGGGCAAAACCATTGCCCGGATGGAGGAGCGCTTGCATGTGCGGCTGTTTCATCGCAGCACACGCAGCATCACGCTGACGGCCGAGGGGACCCTGTTCCTTGAGCGCTGCCGCCGCATCCTCAGCGAGGTCACCGCTGCCGAGTCCGAGCTGTCAGGCCTGGCTGGCAGTCCACGGGGGCGACTTCGCGTGGGCACTCCACTACTGGGCGACCTGATGATGCCGGCCTTTGACGGATTCATGGAGCGGTATCCGGAAGTCGAACTGGATATCGATTTTTGCGACCGCATGGTCGATGTGATCGAGGAGGGGTTCGACGCGGTGATTCGGACCGGCGAGCAAACCGATTCTCGCTTGGCCGCGCGCCGCCTGGGTTCCTGCGCACATGTGCTGGTGGCATCGCCGACGTATCTCAAGCGACATGGTGTACCCACGTATCCGCGTGAACTGGAACGCCATTCATGCCTGCAGCACAAATTCCCCGCAACGGGAAAGCTGGAACGTTGGCCTCTGCGGCTCGAAGTCTCCGAGGCTGAACTGGTGCTGCCCGCCACAATGACGTCGAACACGATCGAGCCTCTTGCCTACGCCGCAATCCAGGACAGGGGGATTGCCTTTCTGCCGACTTTCCTGGTGCGCGACGCGTTGGAAAGCGGCCAGCTGGTCACAGTGCTGGACGATTACATTGACCGCCAGGTCGTGTTCTGGATGCTGTGGCCRGCCAGCCGTTATGCCTCGCCCAAGTTGCGCGTTTTCATTGACTACATGAGTGCGCACCTGCGCATCTGATCGCTTACGCCTGCAGCTTCAGGCGCACGCCGTCGCGGTTGGAGATTTCGATGGCATCGATCAATTCGTGCATGAGCAGGGCATCCGCCATGGTCGGTGCAACGTGGGTACCGTCGCGCACATCCCTGGCGTAGGCGGCATACAAATTGGCCAGTTCCTGCTGGCTGCCGCCCAGGTCATTCTCCGGCAGCCAGTTGTAGCTCGACGGCACAGCAAGCGTGTGCATGGGTTGCGAGTCGCCCTGGGCCGCTTCGATGGTATTGAAGTGGTCGCCAAAACTGGTGGTGTTCCAGATCTTTAGATCGCCTTGGGTGCCGGTCAGGTCCAGCTGCATGCCATAGTTGTTGCGTTTCCCGGCTTCGATATGGACCGTTAGCACAGCGCCGTTGGAGAAGGTACCGTTGACCAGAATCTGGTCGGCCGTTGTGTGTTTCAGTACTTCACCTGTCTCGATCAGCGTCACTTCCGGGAACTGGTTGACGGTCAGTGCGCTGATGCTCTGCGGATGGCCCAGCATGCTGAACACCGCATCGAAATAGTGACCGCCATAAATGGAAAGCAGGCTGGAGAAGTTCTCTGGCGGGATGGTGAAGTACAGGGCGGCCATGCGCTCGCGCTGGAAGTATTCGACGCTGACATGCAGCCGTACTGAACGAAGTTCCCCGATGTAGCCGTCCTTTAACAGATCGCGTACGTAGCGATAGTCCGGATTCAGTCGACGCTGCAATCCGACGATATGCCGAACGCCAGCCTTCTCGGCAAGCGCCATCAGTTCCTGCGACACGGCCTTGCTGGGAGTCAGCGGCCATTCGCAGTACACATCTTTGCCAGCGGCGATGGCTGCCCGTACAGTGGCCTCGTGCTGTGGTGCCGTGTTGAGTACGATCACCAGATCCACTTCCGGATGGTTGACCAGAGCCTCCACTGAATCGAGTGCAAAGCGGATGCCGTGGCGCAGTGCCAACCCGGCGGCTTTTTCCGGACTGCGACTGTGGACAGCCGTCAGCTCATAGTCGGGAAGCAACTGGAGGGCGGGCAAGTGGCCGTACTCGGCCCAATTGCCGACGCCAATGAGACCCACTCGAATTTTTGACGACATGGTCATGGAAGCTCCTGAGCGTGGTTTGAAGGGGAGGTTGCAGTGCCGGGCGGCTGGACCGACCAGCGTTGCTGTCGGACGGGATAAAAAGCCCGGTCACTGAGTGTAGGAAGGGATGCAGTCGGGAAAAATGCGCTAGAGATCCGAACACTTCGGACGCTGGTGTCCGGAATACTCCGCATCAGGGCTACAGAGACGTTTGGCCCAAGCCTTCTGTAATCGATGAATCAACTCGCGACTGCACCTTCGAGCCATTGAGCCTGATATCGCTTACTGTCTTTCGAGCAAGTGTTCCAGGAACAATCCCGCGGCGACCGACAACGCCGCTCGCGACCTTACGCACACGCTGAGTTCGCGGGAGGCCCACGGCTCATCCAGCCTGATCGCCTTTGCACCGTCCATTTTGTAAATCGCCGCGCTCCCCTCGGGCATGATGCCAATGCCCAGGCCGGCCTGAACCATCAGGCACAGGGCGTCGTAGCTGGAGACTTCCATGCGGATTTTCAGCGAACGCCCCAGGTCGTTGGCCGCCTTGATCAACTGAAAATTGAGATGAGTACCGCTGCGCAAGGCGATGTATTCGTGATCCAGGGTATCGCTGAATTTGACGGAGCGGCGTGTCGCCAGCGGATGCCCAAGGGGAACCAGTAACACCAGGCGATCGGTACGAAACGGGAAGACCTCGATATCGGCACCGTGCGGAAGACGGGTGAAGATGCCAATGTCGGTGCGATTTTCGGACACCGCCTTGGTGATGGCCAGGCTTTGCTTTTCTTCGAGGCTGATGTTGATCAGTGGGTACAGTTCCGTGAACGACTTGATCATGCCCGGGAGGAATTGGGTGATGGCGGAAATATTGGCCAGGACATGCACCGAGCCACGGCGACCGTGGGAGTAGTCACGCATCTGCACGACGATTTCATTGAGGTTGTTCAATGCACTGCGAGCCATGAACAGCAGCGACAGACCAGCGTCGGTCGGGGTGATGCCTTTGTTGGTGCGGTTGAGCAGTTTCGAGTCGAGCAGCTCTTCCAGTTCGCTCAGCCGTTTGCTGACCGCCGCCGCGGCGATGTGTTCGCGTTTGGCGGCGGCAGCAATGGTGCCTTCTTCAACGACGCTGACAAAGAGTCGCAACGAGACCGGATCGAGTTTCATGGGAAGTACCGGTTTGGCCTGAATGGCCAGCATAGTACCTCCTTGGGCATTGGCTCAGAACGCCCCGGACAACAGGTGGCCGGCGTTCGGTACTTGCGCCTTGAGGCCAAGGGTTTTCAGCATTTGGTACACGGTGGCGACCGAGGCGGACAACACCGGCTTGTCCAGGCGATCCTGCACGGTCTGGATCGCTGGCAACGACGGCATTTGCACGCAGCACGACAGCACCACCCCGTCAGCCTGTCCGATGTTCAGTCGGTCGGCGTGGGCCACCAGGTTCATCGGGTCCAGACGACCGACCTCGAGGTTGTCGGACACTTCCAGGCTGATGGAATCGACCACTTCGATGCCCGCCGCCTCGATATAGTCGATGACCTGCTGGGTCAGCGGTTTCATGTACGGTGTAATGATCGAGATTTTCTTGTAGTCGAGCATGTGTAGGCTGTCGATCAACGCACCGGCGGAGCTGAGTACCGGAGCGGTCGACTGGTTGGAAATCACGGTTTTGCTCAAACGCTCTTGCGAGACTGTGTGATAACCAGGTCCTTGGCACATGATCGCGACCAGGCAGGCATAGGCCATGACATCCACCCGTGCGTCGCTCAACTCCAGCGCGCAGCGGTCACTGTCGATGTCCATCTTTTTCAGCTCTTCGGGGCTGACGTGCATCATGCGCATGCGTGAGGAGTGAAAGGTGAAATGTTCTTCGGGGAACAGTTCGTAGCGCGAAGTCAGCATGGCCGGGATTTCGGTTTCCATCGTGGTGTTGGAGCTGGGGACGATTTGACCGATGCGAAAGTTTTTCATGGGTTTTTCCTTTAAGCAGTGCTGATCAGTTGCCGCTGGTGAGTTGAACGCCTTTGGTTTCCTGCAGCGTGAACACCATGACAGCGGCGATGACGTAGGAAACGGAGGCAAGGGAAATGGTGGCGGTGAAGCCGATGAGCGGGATCAGCACCGGGACCAGCTTGATGCCGGCGATGGCGCCGACCCGGCCGAAGTTGAAACAGAAACCCGATGCGGTAGAACGGATGCTGGTCGGGAACAACTCCGAGTACCAGGCGCCGAACCCGCTGAAATAACCGGTGAAGAAGCCCAGCAGTGCGGCCAGCGAACCGAGGGCGATGACGTTCTGGGTGGTGAACAGCAGCTTGCCGTCCGTCAATGGCATCAAGGTCGCCGAGTAGGCAAACACCGGCACCATGATTGCCATACCGCCAAAAAACACCGCGAACGACAAGCGACGACCGATGCTTTCCGCCAGGTAGCCGTAGGCCAGGTAACCGATGGTGGCGCCGATGCCGATCCAGATGACAAACACCGGAGCCTGATCGATACGCACGTTCAGAATGCTCTGCAGGTAAGCCGGCATGAAGGTGGTGATGATCCAGTAGCCGTACATGCCCAGTACCGAAATGCTCAGGCCCAGCAAGGTCACTTTCAGATATTGCGGACGGAAGATTTCCATCAGCCGGCCCTTGTCGGCGTTACGGCGCATGAACTCGCGGTTGGCCAGCCAGACCGGCGATTCCTTGACGAACAGCCAGATGAACACCAGGGTGAAATAGGCCGGGATCGAAGCATAGATGAACAGGTTTCTCCAGGATTCAGGATTCCCGCCATCGAGGAAACTCCAGGCGAAAATCGCTGCCAGCAGACCACCACCCGACCAGCCGGTCTGCATCACCGCAAAGGCCTTGGCGCGACCGGCCGCAGGCCAGATCTCCGACACCAGTGCCGCCGCGGCGGACCACAAGCCACCCACGGCGATCCCCACGCAGAAGCGGAACACGTTGAGCTGCCACAGGCTGTCGGCAAAAGCACAGAGCAAGGTGCCGGTGCCATAGACGAACACCGACAGCATCATGGTTTTCTTGCGGCCGATCTTGTCGGAAATATTGCCGAGGAAGAAACCACCGATACCAGTGGCCAACAGAAACCAGGCAACCGTGGAGACCACATCGCCCAGGCCGACGGCGAAGGTCTTGGCGACCGCCAAAAGCACAAAGCCAAAGACGGTGGCATCCAGGGCATCAAACAGCCAGGCGGCCCAGGAGCCCCCCAGCGTCACGTAACGCTGGTTGGCGGTCAGTTGACCGACTCCGTCGGCGACAGAAGCTTGCGCCGTGGAACTGGCGGTTAGGGTTTTCATGGTTCAACCTCGCGGGTTTGCGTTTTTATTCTTGGAGCCCGGGTGCCGAAAGGCGATCGGCCCCCGAGTGGTCTGTGAGCCCGATGTTAGGAGAGGTAAAAGCAGTTCGTATATCAGCCATTCACGAGCCTGCCATCGCGGGTGACGATGGCAGCGGGGGAGGTGCAGGAACGATTTGCAGTCAGTACAGGAGGGCTGGTTGATCTCTTCCCTTATCAAAGACCTGCATTGCCTTCGCACCCGCAGTGCTTTTGTGGGCATTTCACTACTTCTTCTTTCTGCGTGGCGAAAGCAGTGTTAAAAAATGTTATTTATAAAAATACTTCACATAATCTGATCACTGGTAGATGATTTACGCCAGCCGGTATGACAACCTGATAACACGACAAAAACAGGATGGCCTTGATGTTCAATGAGAACCCGACCCCCGTTCTGAATGACAGCGCCCCTCAGCGGGTTAATCCGCTCGGTGCTGATCCTGTCTGCCGTGGCCTTATCTACAACGCGGCCAACGTCTGCACCTTGCAGGCGTGGAAGCCGTCGCTGCTTTCCTCTGGAGTACCCCATGAATAACAAGAATGTCGGTGTGGTCGGTCTGGGCGCGATGGGGCTGGGCATTGCCCGCTCGTTGTTGCGCAGCGGTTTTAATGTGCATGCCTGTGATGTGCGTTCTGCCGTGACAGAACAGTTCGCCGGGGAGGGCGGTGTGGCTTGCCCGTCACCGTCGCACATGGCCGCTGAGTGTGACGTGATCATTACCGTGGTGGTCAACGCCGAGCAGACCGAGACCGTATTGTTTGGTGAGGGTGGGGCCGTGGCCTCTCTGCGGCCGGGCAGCCTGGTGATCGGCTGCGCCACAGTCGCTCCGACCTACGCGGTGGACCTGGGCCAGCGCCTGGCCGCGTTGGGCCTGCTGTATCTGGATGCACCGATTTCCGGTGGCGCCGCCAAGGCTGCCGCTGGCGAGATGACCATGATGACCTCGGGCCCGGCCGACGCCTATGCCAAGGCTGAGTCGATCCTGGCTGGCATGGCCGGCAAGGTTTATCGCCTGGGTGATGTCCATGGCCTGGGGTCGAAGGTCAAAATCATCAACCAGCTCCTCGCCGGGGTACATATTGCCGCCTCCGCCGAAGCCATGGCGCTGGGCCTGCGTGAAGGGGTCGATGCCGATGCGCTGTATGAGGTGATCACCCACAGCGCCGGTAACTCCTGGATGTTCGAAAACCGCGTGCCGCACATTCTCAAGGCTGACTACACGCCGTTGTCCGCGGTGGATATTTTCGTCAAGGACCTGGGCCTGGTGCTGGATACCGCCCGGGCCAGCAAATTCCCGCTGCCGCTGTCGGCCACCGCCCACCAGATGTTCATGCAGGCGTCCAGTGCCGGTTTCGGCCGCGAGGACGATTCGGCGGTGATCAAGATTTTCCCGGGCATCGAATTGCCGACTGCCAAGCCTGAGCCTGTTTGAGGAACACCCCATGACTACCTCCACCGCACGCCCGCTGCTGGGCTGCATCGCCGACGATTTCACCGGTGCCACGGACCTGGCCAACATGCTGGTGCGCGGCGGTATGCGCACCGTGCAAAGCATTGGCATCCCGAGCGCGGAAGTTGCCGCCGGGCTTGATGCCGATGCGATCGTTATTGCGCTGAAATCGCGTACCACCCCGGCCGCCGAAGCAGTCGAGCAGTCTCTCGCCGCGCTGGCCTGGCTGCGCGAGCAAGGCTGCGAGCAGATTTTTTTCAAGTATTGCTCGACCTTCGACTCCACCGCGGCCGGCAATATCGGCCAGGTCAGCGAAGCACTGCTGGCGGCACTGGGTAGCGACTTTACCCTGGCCTGCCCGGCGTTCCCGGAGAATGGCCGGACGATCTTTCGCGGCCACCTGTTTGTGCAGGATCAGTTGCTCAGTGAGTCGGGCATGCAGAATCACCCGTTGACGCCGATGACCGATGCCAACCTGGTTCGAGTGCTGCAGTCACAGACCCGCCTGAATGTCGGCCTGTTGCGCTACGACACGATTGCCCGTGGCGCTGAGCAGGTGCGGGCGCGAATCGCCGAGCTGAGGGCTCAGGGTGTCGGCATGGCCATCGCTGATGCCTTGTCGGACAGCGATCTGTACACACTCGGTACGGCTTGTGCTGACTTGCCGTTGTTGACGGGTGGTTCGGGGCTGGCCCTGGGTCTTCCGGAAAACTTCCGGCGCGCCGGCAAACTGCGCGACCTCGATGCCTCGAAACTTCCAGCGGTGTCCGGCGGGGAAGTGGTGTTGGCCGGCAGTGCTTCGATCGCCACCAATGGACAAGTGGCCGCCTGGCTCGAAGCCGGTCGGCCAGCCTTGCGGATTGATCCGTTGGCCTTGGCGGCGGGTGAACCGGTGGTGGCGCAAGCCTTGGCCTTTGCCCGTAATAACGAACAAACCGTATTGATCTACGCCACCAG
The DNA here is from genome assembly GCF_052114525.1 of Pseudomonas sp. KB_15. Classification (NCBI taxonomy): domain Bacteria; kingdom Pseudomonadati; phylum Pseudomonadota; class Gammaproteobacteria; order Pseudomonadales; family Pseudomonadaceae; genus Pseudomonas; species Pseudomonas sp. KB_15. The sequence goes on from NZ_JBFREX010000030.1 coordinate 13,229, forward strand.
CTCACCGGATGAGGTCAAGTCGGTGCAACAGCAACTGGGCGTCGAGCAGGCCGGTAGCCTGGTGGAAAACGCCTTTGGCGAAATTGCCCAAGGCTTGCTCCAGAGTGGTGTGCGCCGCTTCGTGATCGCCGGCGGAGAAACCTCGGGTGCTGTGGTCCAGGCATTGGGCGTGCAATTGCTACAGATTGGCGCGCAGATTGATCCGGGTGTACCGGCGACCGTCAGCAGTACTGACAAGCCTTTGGCGTTGGCACTCAAATCGGGCAACTTCGGTGGCCGGGATTTCTTCAGTAAAGCCTTGAACCAACTCGCCCAGGCCGGAGATGTGCAATGAGTAACGAAAACGCCCAGCGCGAAGAAATCTGTGAGGTTGGCCGCAGCCTTTACCAGCGCGGATACACCGTCGGCAGCGCCGGCAATATCAGCGCGCGACTGGACGACGGCTGGTTGATCACGCCGACGGATGTGTGCCTCGGGCGTCTTGATCCGGCGACCATTGCCAAGGTCAACCTGGCCGGCGAATGGGTGTCCGGTGACAAGCCTTCAAAGACCCTGGCGCTGCACCGCCAGGTCTACGACCGTAATCCGAATGTCGGCGGCGTGGTGCACACGCACTCCACCCATCTGGTGGCGTTGACGCTGGCCGGGGTCTGGCAGGCGAACGACATCCTGCCGCCGCTGACGCCGTATCAGGTTATGAAAGTCGGGCATATCCCGTTGATCGGCTACCAGCGGCCCGGTTCTCCAAAGGTTGCCGAGCAAGTCGCCCGGCTGGCCAACAGTGTTCGCGGCGTGATGCTCGAACGACTGGGCCCGGTGGTCTGGGAGAGTTCGGTCTCCAGGGCCAGTTACGCCCTGGAAGAGCTCGAGGAAACCGCACGGCTCTGGCTGATGAGCAATCCCAAGCCTGAACCGCTCGATCAGGCGGCGCTGGACGAATTGCGAGACACCTTTGGTGCGCACTGGTAACGCACAGGCTTGACACGACAGCTCGATAACGCAGGTCCTGCCCGGGAGACGCCCAGCGACTTTCGACGGCCCCGGCTTGCCTGAAAAAACAATAACAACAGGAAACCCAAGCATGACTCACTTTCACTGCGGCATGTTCAGATCCAGTGGCAGTACCGTTTCATTTACCCGGCGTGGAGGGTTTGTGAAATGAGCCCGTTAATCCTGATGAYGACCGCCGGGGTGGGCATCGCGCTGTTGTTGTTCCTGGTGCTCAAGTACAAATTCCAGCCCTTCGTGGCCTTGATGCTGGTGAGCATTCTGGTGGCGCTGGTGGCCGGCGTGAAGCCGGCCGATCTGGTCGCCACCATTGAAGGCGGCATGGGCAAGACCTTGGGCCATATCGCGATCATCATTGCCCTGGGCGCGATGATCGGGCGGATCATCGAACTCTCAGGTGGTGCCGAGGCGCTGGCCAAGACCCTGATCACCCGTTTCGGTAACCGGCGTACACCCCTGGCGTTGACGATTGCCGGCTTCATGGTCGGGGTACCGGTGTTCTTCGAGGTCGGCGTGATCATCCTGATGCCGCTGGCCTATGGTGTTGCCCGCAGTGCGCGTAAGCCGCTGTTGGTGTTCGCGTTGCCAATGTGTGCTGCCTTGTTGACCGTACACGCCTTCCTGCCGCCACACCCGGGTGCGGTGGCTGCTGCCAGTCAATTGGGCGCGGACCTGGGCCGCGTGCTGATGTTCGGTTTGCCGATCACCGCGCTGCTTTGCTATGTCGGCTACCGCGTGGCCGGGCGCATGACCCGTCGGGCGTATCCGATGACAGACGATATTCGTGCCGAGGTCTATGGCCCGCATGTCACCAACGAGGATCTGGCCGCCTGGTCCAATGGTAACGACAAGAGCCCTGAGCAAGCGGCTGTGGCCGTGTCGCACATGGGCCTGGAAGAGGCCACCAGCAGCATCGTCTCGAAGTTGCCGCCGGCTCCACCACCGGGTTTTGGTCTGATCGTCGGCCTGATTGTGTTGCCGATCATTCTGATTCTGCTGGGGACGCTATCCACTTCGTTGCTGCCAGCCGATTCGACCCTGCGCGGCGTCATGACCGTACTCGGCGCGCCGCTGGTGGCGTTGCTGATCGATACCTTGCTGTGCGCCTGGCTGCTGGGTTCGCGTCGGGGCTGGAGCCGCACTCAAGTGTCTGACGTGATCGGTTCGGCCTTGCCCGGTGTGGCCATGGTGATCCTGATTGCCGGTGCCGGCGGTGTGTTCGGCAAGGTGCTGGTGGACACCGGAATCGGTGCCGTGGTCTCCGACATGCTGCGCACCACCGGTCTGCCGGTACTGGCCCTGGGCTTTCTGCTGACCATGCTGTTGCGCGCGGTGCAGGGTTCGACCACGGTGGCGCTGGTGACCACTGCCGGCATCATCAGCCCGCTGATTGCGACCCTCAATCTCACCCCGAACCACATGGCCCTGCTATGCCTGGCCATGGGCGGTGGCGGGTTGGCTATGTCCCACATCAATGATGCCGGTTACTGGATCTTCACCAAACTGTCCGGGCTGAACGTGGCCGATGGCCTGCGCACCTGGACGGTGCTGACCACTTTGCTCGGCACCCTGGGTTTCTGTATTACCCTGCTGATCTGGCCCTTTGTCTAACCCTTTATCTCAGGAGCTACCATGCCTCGTTTCGCTGCCAATCTCAGCATGCTTTACCCGGAACATGAGTTTCTGGATCGCTTCGCCGCCGCGGCTGCCGACGGTTTCGAAGCGGTGGAGTATCTGTTCCCCTACGACTACAGCGCTGAAGAACTCAAGCAACGCTTGAGCGACAATGGCCTGGTGCAGGCACTGTTCAACGCGCCGCCCGGCGATTGGGCGAAGGGCGAGCGGGGCACCGTGTCGTTGCCGGGTCGGGAGAGTGAATTTCGTAGCGGGTTTGATCGTGCCCTGGAATACGCCAGCGTATTGGGCAATTCACGCATCCATGTAATGGCCGGGCTGCTGCCGTCGGAAAGCGATCGCCCACGGCATCACGGCGTGTATCTGGAGAACCTGGCCTACGCCGCTGCCCGGGCGGCCAAGGCAGGCATCACAGTATTGCTCGAACCGATCAATACCCGAGACATGCCAGGCTTTTTCCTCAACCGCCAGGATCAGGCCCAGGCCATCTGCAAGGAAGTGGGCGCCAGTAACCTGAAGGTGCAGTTCGACTGCTACCACTGCCAAATCGTCGAGGGCGATCTGGCGACCAAACTGCGTCGGGACTTCGAGGGTATCGGCCATATCCAGATCGCCGGCGTGCCTGACCGGCATGAACCGGACCTGGGGGAAGTCAACTATCCCTATCTGTTCGAGCTGATCGACCAGTTGGGTTATGACGGTTGGGTAGGGTGCGAATACCGGCCACGAGGCAACACGTCTGCCGGCTTGCAGTGGCTGCGGGACTGGAAGGCGCGTTAAGAAATTTGTAGGAGCGAGCTCGCTCCTGCAACTCAGGCTAGGAGCCCGTCGTTTCAGGCCGGTGTATTGTCAGCCGGCAGCAACAGTTCGACACCTTGCTTGCGGATGCCATCGGCCGCCGCAGGGGTCAACGCGTCATCGCTGAGGATAATGTCGAACTGCTCGAGCCCGGCAATCTTGTACATACTGAAGGTGCCGTATTTCGAACTGCTGGCCACCAGCACCACCTGCGAAGCCGATTGCATCGCGGCTTGCTTGACCTCAACCTTCAGCGCCGAAGGCGTGGTGAGGCCGCGACGCAAATCCCATGAACTGGTCGATATGAACGCGATATCGGTGACCACCTGACGCAAGGTGGCCACCGCCAGGCCGCCCACACACGATTGATTGGAGTGATCCAGCTGCCCGCCGGTGTGAATCACCGTGACATGGGGGGCTTCAATCAGTGCCTGGACAATGCCGAAGTCATTAGTCACCACGGTCATGCCGGACAGCGCCTTGATGTAGGGGACGATTTCCAGCGTGCTGGTTCCCGCGTCCAGGTAAATCGTCATGTCGGCATGCAGTAGCCGGGCGGCGAGCCTGGCCATGGCCTGCTTCTGCGGCAACTCGACCACGGCCTTGATTTGATGGCTGGGCTCACTGTGCAGCTGGCTGGCGATCCGCACCCCACCCGTTACCGAGTAAGCACGACCCTCCTGCTCCAGCAACGCGATGTCGCGGCGTATGGTCATGTGCGAACAGTCGAACATTTCCATCAACTGATGAACGCTCAGCACCTGATGCTTGCGCAACTGTCGCAGCATCAATTCACGGCGCTGTTCAGGAATCATCGGTGCGCCGCTGTCGGCGGCGATGTCCTTTTGACTAGGCATTCGGGCTCCAGAATGAAGAAATCCGCAGACAAGGAGGGCGGGCAAACATAGTAGCGAATCTGCAGCCGGATCAGTAGCGTGATGAGGCGTCGAGTCCATGTCCCTGCGTAAATTGCAGCGGGCGCTTCAGATCAAGTGTTCAGGGTTCCGCCTGGCAGCCGAAGGGGCCGCCAGGTGAACACTTTGAAGTACGAGTGGTATTAAGCTCGAAGCCTTACATCGTCGTTTGCTGAAGGCTGTAGCAGCGAGAACAGGTTCTTGGGATCTTGCAGCTCTGGCACCAGCTGGATGTCGCTGCCAATGTTGAGCGTTCTTGCAACATCCAGCACATAGCGCAAGGCGGAGTAGTCCTCGATGGCGAAGCCGACCGAGTCGAACAAGGTGACTTCCTCGGCATGCTGGCGACCAGGGGTTTGACCAGTGATGACTTTCCAGAATTCGATAACCGGAGAGTCGGCGGGCATCTGCTGAATTTCCCCTTCAATTCGGCTTTGAGGCTCGTACTCAACCATGACTCGCGCACGTTCCACGATATCCCGGTGCAATTCGGTCTTGCCGGGGCAATCGCCGCCCACTGCGTTGAGGTGCATCCCGGGCTCGATCATCTCAGGCGTTAAAATCGTTGCGTAGGCCTTGTCGGCCGTGACCGTGGTCACGATATCGGCGCCACGTACGGCTTGCGCGACGCTATTGGCGACAGTCACCTGTATGGCGGGGTAGGCCCGCAGGTTGGCTACCAGCTTCGCCGTCGCGGCAGGATCGATGTCGTAGAGGCTGATTTCAGTAATGCCCAGCAAGGTATGAAATGCCAGGGCCTGGAATTCGCTCTGTGAGCCGTTGCCGATGAGTGCCATTCGGCGACTGTCCGGCCGGGCGAGGTAGCGGGCGGCGAGTGCAGAAGTGGCAGCGGTGCGAATGGCGGTAGTCAGCGTCATTTCACTCAGTAAAACAGGCTTGCCGGTATCGACGTCACCCAGTGCACCAAACGCCATGACCGTCAGCATGCCATTGTGGGTGTTCTTCGGATGTCCGTTGACATATTTGAAGGCGTAGAGCGAGGCATCAGACACGGGCATCAGCTCGATGACACCCTCCGGCGAGTGGTTCGCCAGGCGCGCGCATTTTTCGAAATCCGGCCAGCGTACGTAGTCTTGACGGATGTACTCGGCCATTTCGGTCAGGCACCGAGGCAAGCCTTTTTCCTGGACGAGACGGCTCAGATCATTGACGTCAATGTAACGGGTCATATTGGGTTCCTTTGGGCTTTTTTTTGTGTGCCAGTCTGGACGACCTTGCGCTTTGGCGGCTGAGACTCAGGAGGCGGTCCATGTGTTTGCAACGGACCTATTGTCGAGGCAATGGCGAGAAGATTTCGGCCAATACTGACCCTGGATACAGCGAGAGAAGTCGAAAAACAGAGGGCGCACAGCGGAATCGGCCGAGTGACATTTACCAGTCGTACCTCGCTCGCACGGCTCAAGCGCGATGTGCTTCACGACGCATCGTAATGCAGATGAAGAAGAAGGCCTCAAAGACAATCACACTTCCTGTGCCGCTCCCTTTAAGTGGAGAAACAGTGACTTACGGCATACGACAGAATCGGCTGTAAAAGTCCGTCGTTCAGCACAGGCACGCTGTTTGAGCGTAGGGATACGACACCAGCACCATCCCGGCAATTGGCATTCTGGCGGTCCGTTTCAAGCGCTTGTTGATCGCTGCTTGAGATGGAGTGCAACTCCGACGACTGGCTGCTTCCAGTTGAAAACAACAACAAAAACGGCTGCGGTGAAGACCGCATCGACTCTCTGCCCCTGTCAAAAAAAATGTGGTCCGACGCAGGCGCCGGATCGCGATAAATCAAAATAATCCGGGACTCTAGAAGATGAACATCAAATGGCTGACTTTGCCGGCACTCGCGTTGCTCTGCTGCACCACGGGTGCCAGTGCCAAGGAATGGAAGGAGCTGCGATTTGGCGTCAACCCAAGCTATCCACCTTTTGAATCCACCACGGCCGATGGCGGGGTTCAGGGCTTCGGCGTGGATCTGGGCAATGCAATATGTGCCGAGCTGAAGCTCACCTGCGTGTGGGTCAGCAATGACTTCGACGGGCTGATTCCGGGGCTCAAGGCCGGCAAGTTCGATGCCATCGAATCTTCGATGACCGTTACCGACGCGCGTAAAAGACAGATCGACTTTACCGATCGCCTGTACGCCGGACCGACCGCCATCGTTACCCGCAAAGACTCCGGACTGCTGCCTACCGCCGAGTCGCTGCGCGGCAAAACCATCGGTTACATGCAGGGCACGATTCAGGAAACCTACGCCAAGGCCAAACTGGCGTCGGGCGGGGTGAAACTGCGGGCCTATCAGAATCAGGATCAGGTCTATGCCGACCTGGTATTTGGCCGTCTCGATGCGTCGATCCAGGACAAGCTGCAAGCGCAGATGAGCTTCCTGACCTCGCCACAAGGGGCTGAATTCCAAAACAGCGAAGGCATCAGTGACCCGTTGGTGCCGTCAGAGATCGCCATTGGTGTGCGCAAGGACAACGAAGAGCTCAAAGGCATGCTCAATGCCGCCATCAAGGCCCTGCACGACAAGGGCATCTACGCGCAGATCCAGCAGAAACACTTCGGTGATCTGGACCTCTACAACAACTGATCCTCGTGCCCCGGTTGCTGTGTTGCAGCGACCGGGGCGCATCAAGACAGGTGACTGGCGTGAACTCCTTCCTGAATATTCCGGGGCTCGATCTTTCGGCCCTGCAAGGCTATGGCCCTTTGTTGCTGCACGGCACCTGGGTCACCCTCAAACTGTCGGCGCTCGCGCTTTTGGTGAGCATGGCGCTGGGGCTGCTCGGCGCGGCGGCCAAGCTGTCGCCGCTGAAGCTGTTGAGTCTCCCGGCGACCTTTTACACGACGCTGATCCGTGGCGTGCCCGACCTGGTATTGATGCTGCTGATTTTCTACAGCCTGCAAGGCTGGCTCAGCGCCCTGACCGAGGCCATGGGCTGGCCCTACATGGAAATCGACCCATTCGTGGCCGGCATCGTCACCCTTGGTTTTATCTACGGGGCGTATTTCACCGAAACCTTTCGTGGAGCGATTCTCAGTGTGCCGCGCGGTCAACAGGAAGCCGCCGCGTGCTTTGGCCTGAACCGCTGGCAGCGCTTTCGTTTCGTGGTGTTCCCGCAAATGATGCGTTTCGCCTTGCCGAGCCTTGGCAACAACTGGCTGGTGCTGCTCAAGGCCACGGCGCTGGTATCGATCATCGGTTTGTCGGACCTGGTCAAAGTCGCGCAAGAGGCCGGCAAAAGCACGTTCAACATGCTTGATTTCCTGTTGCTGGCGGCAGCGCTTTACCTGCTGATCACCAGTGCTTCGAACTACGTTTTGCGCGTGCTGGAACGGCGCTACAACCAGGGTGTACGGGGGATGGCGCGATGATCGAGTTGATTGCCGAATACTGGAAACCCTTTCTGTTCAGCGACGGCGAGACCCTCACCGGGTTGGCCATGACCCTGTGGCTGCTGGTGGCGAGCATTGCCATGGGGTTTTTTCTGTCATTGCCCCTGGCGATCTTGCGCGTCTCGCGCTGGGGTGTTTTGCGTTGGCCGGTTCAGCTGTTTACCTACATTTTTCGCGGCACGCCGTTGTATATCCAGTTGCTGATTTGCTACAGCGGGATCTACGGCATTGCCGTGGTCCGTTCACAGCCATTGCTCGAAGCGTTTTTCCGCGATGCCATGAATTGCACCTTGCTGGCGTTCACCCTCAACACCTGCGCCTACACCGTGGAAATTTTCGCCGGAGCGATCCGCAGCATTCCCTACGGTGAAATCGAAGCGGCCCATGCCTATGGCCTCAGTGGCTGGCGCCTGTATCTGCAACTGATTCTGCCTTCGGCGCTGCGCCGCGCGCTGCCGTACTACAGCAACGAAGTGATCCTGATGTTGCACGCGACTTCGGTGGCGTTCACCGCAACGATTCCGGACATCCTGAAAATCGCCAGGGACGCCAACGCCGCGACCTTCATGACCTTTCAGGCCTTCGGTATTGCCGGTCTGCTGTACCTCCTGCTGTCGTTCGGGCTGGTCGGTGCGTTCCGCCTGGCTGAGAAACGCTGGCTGAGCTTCCTGGGCCCGGCCCACTGACTTCCATTCTTTATCCAGAGTGGCGCCGATAAGTGTGCCGCTCCAGGAGTATTCGCATGTACAAACTCACGGTTGAAAATCTGTATAAACGTTTTGGTGACAATGAAGTGCTCAAGGGCGTCTCGTTAAACGCGAGGGCAGGGGACGTGGTGAGCATGATCGGTGCCAGCGGTTCGGGCAAAAGCACCATGCTGCGCTGCATCAACTTTCTGGAACGGGCGGACGAAGGCGCCATTGCTCTGGATGGCGAGCGAGTTCTCACCCGTCAGGGCGTTGGCGGCATGCGAGTTGCCAATCCAAAGCAGTTGCAGCGTTTGCGTACGCGACTGGCGATGGTGTTCCAGCATTTCAATCTGTGGAGTCACCTGACCGTGCTGGAGAACATCGTGCTGGCGCCATGTCGGGTCCTGGGCATGAGTCGCAAGGCTGCTGAAGAAAGCGCACGGGCGTATCTGGACAAAGTCGGCTTGCCGCAACGGGTGGCCGATCAGTACCCGGCGTTTCTGTCGGGCGGGCAGCAACAACGGGTGGCGATTGCCCGTGCCCTGGCGGTGGAACCGGAAATCCTGTTGTTCGACGAGCCAACCTCGGCGCTCGACCCGGAACTGGTGGGTGAAGTCCTGAAGGTGATTCAGGCGCTGGCCGAAGAAGGCCGGACCATGTTGATGGTGACCCACGAAATGGGGTTTGCCCGGCAGGTCTCCAGCCAGGTGTTGTTCTTGCATCAGGGGCGGGTCGAGGAGCAGGGTGATGCTACGATACTCGACCGGCCAAACAGTGAACGTTTGCAGCAATTTCTATCGGGTCGTTTGAAGTGAGGCAAGGCGTACATGGCGGATATCCGCGATCTGTCGATCGTGCTTGATCGTATCGATCAGGCAATCATTGAAGTGTTGCGCCACGAAGGGCGCATCACTTATCAAAAGCTTTCCGAGCGCGTACACCTGACCCCCAGGCCGTGTCTGGAACGGGTACGCAAGCTGGAACAGCTTGGGGTCATTCGCGGCTATGGCGCGATTCTCGACGAGAAGAAGTTGACGCCGGGCTTGTCGTTGCTCGTGTTGGTAGCGTTGTCGAACCAGAGCGGACGCGCGGCGCAAAAGGCCTTCGAGGCCAAGGTCCGTGCCTGCCCCCAGGTGCTGGAATGTCGCCTGATCAGTGGCGCATTCGACTACAGCCTGCGCATGCGCTGTCGTGACATGGAGCATTACCGGGTGTTGACCGAAGTCTGGTTTGACGACCCGGATTTGCACATCGACAAACTGGTCAGCCACCCGGAACTGGCGATGGTCAAGACCACGATGGAATAGGCACTGTGGGAGCGGGCTTGCTCGCGAAGGCGGTGTGTCATCCAGCATCAATGTTGACTGATACAACGTTTTCGTCGGAACGCCGCCCGGAGCAAGCCCGCTCCCACATTTGGTTTGTGGTCCTTGCCGAATCGGCTGAAGGGGTCAGAATCTTCAGCCGTTTTAATCACCGAAAAAGCCGTTATCAACCGGGTTTTTTCCGCCTCGAAACAGACAATGAGCCTCTCTCGACCCTCATTGAGTCTGTGCCCATGCAAACCACCAATACGGTTTTAATGATTCGCCCGACACGTTTCTCCTTCAATCAGGACACGGCGGCGAACAACCGCTTCCAGCGTCCGGCAACCGTTGCGGAAGACGTTCAACTCAAGGCCCTTGCCGAGTTCGATGGCTATGTCGCCGCGTTGCGCCAGCACGGCGTCGAAGTCCTGGTGCATAACGATCGTGAAGCGCCGCATACCCCGGACTCGATCTTCCCCAACAACTGGTGGAGCAGCCACCCGGATGGCACCCTGGTGCTGTATCCGATGCAGGGCCACAACCGGCGTCTGGAACGGGACAAAGGGGTACTCGACGGGTTGCTGGGCGAATACCGGGTCGAGCAGGTGCTGGACCTGTCCAGCCTCGAAGAGCAGGAGGTTTTCCTGGAGGGCACCGGCAGCATGGTCCTGGATCGGCAACGGCGGATCTGCTACGCAGGGTACTCGACCCGCACCCACGCCCGGGCACTGGATCAGCTGGTCAGTCATCTGGGCTATGAGCTGTGTGCGTTCAACGCGGTGGACCGCCAAGGCGTGCCGATTTATCACACTAACGTCATGATGAGTGTCGGCACCCGCCTGGCGGTGGTTTGCCTGGCATCCGTGCCTCAGCCGGGCGAGCGTGCGGCGCTGCTTGAGCGACTCGAAACCAGCGGCAAACAGGTCATCGCCTTGAACTGGGCGCAGCTGGAGTCCTTTGCCGGCAACATGCTGCAAGTGCACAACGCAGCGGGCGAACCGCTGCTGGTGATGTCGCGCACCGCCTGGCAATCACTGGACGCCGACCAGCGTCGCTTGATCGAAACTCACACCACGCCGTTGCCAGTGAACATCGACACCATCGAGCGCATCGGTGGCGGTAGCGCTCGCTGCATGCTGGCCGAAGTGTTCCTGCCCAGGCATTCGTCCACGTTGGTACAGAACTGACCGCAGCCTTGTACCACCGACGCGGTCAGTGCCTTTTCCATGGAAGTGATCGCGTTGCTGATACTTTCGGATACCTGCATCGGTTATCTGCCAACCATTACCCGTTGTCTTAATGACCACAGCCCCAGTTAATTATGTGGGGCGCACATCATCAAAGGTGAATCGGAGCCGCGGTCCGGAAAAGAAACCGCGGCGACCGGTCAATCAGGCGGCGGGGAGCAGGCCTTTCTGTTTGGCGACATGAGTCGCCAGTGCGTCCATCAAGTCCGGGGACAGGCAGTCATAGGGTTCCAGGCCGATCGAGCGCAGGCGCTCGCGGATAGCCTTCATTTGCGCTGGCGGTGTGCCTGTTTCGATGATCGAGGACACGAACGCCGCGAATCCCGGCGCAGCCCATCCGCTCTGTGGCGAAAGCTCGGTGTGGACGAAGTCCAGGCCATAAAACGCATGGTTCTTGTTCTCGATGCGCCCAAAGAGATGGGCGTGACACTGCTTGCAGGCGTGGCGCTGGATGGTGGCGGATTCGTCGACAATCGCCAGCTTTTCGCCGTGGGCAATGACGCTGACCTTATCTCGAGGCACCACGGCGATGACGGCGAATGTCGCGTTTTGTGGTTTCCAGCATTTGCTGCAGCCGCACGCGTGGTTATGCAGAGTTTGTGCGTCGATCCTGACCTCGACCTTGTCGGTCGCACACAGGCATTGCAGGGTGCCACCTGCGAAATTCGCGGCGGCGGGTTGAATACCATTGTCCAGTGCAGGGTGAAGTTGCAAGGTGCTCATGCTGGCGTCTCCGTTTCAGGGTGTCAGACAAAAGTGCCTGGGGCCGTGCCCCAGACCGGTAGTTCATCGGAACTCGATGACGGCGCGGATCGATTGGCATTCATGCATCAGATCGAACCGCGGCGGATTTCGAAAAGGACACAGTGCATAAACGAGTGACCTCCTTCGGTGCGACCGGTCGGTTACCCAGATCAAGAATAGTCTGCGATGACGCCTCGAGCACGGCTCGGGCCAGTGCACGGGCGAGTGTGCCGAATGTTGATACGCCTGCGTGGCTCAGACCGTTCCGGACCCCTTGCCAATCAGGCGGGGAATCGGGCTATCCAGTGCCTGGCAATCTCTTCGCGCCGGCAGATCCACACCGCGTCGTGGCCTTGCACGTAATCGAGAAAGCGTGCCAGCGCCATCGCTCGACCAGGATGGCCACTGATCCGCCCATGCAGGCCGACGCTCATCATCTTCGGGTGTTGCGCGCCCTCTTGCCACAGCAGGTCGAAAGCATCCTTGAGCAGCCGGAAGAAGTCTTCACCGCAGGCGAAACCGTTCGGCAGCAGATAGCGGGCGTCGTTGTTGACCAGCGTGTAAGGGATCACCAGGTGGGCGGGCGAGCCCGGGAGCCAATAGGGCAGATCATCGTTGTAGGCGTCTGAGCTATAGAGAAACCCGCCTTCCTCACGCAACAGGCGGCGGGTGTTCTGGCTGACCCTTCCTGTGTACCAGCCTACGGGGCGTTTACCGCAGATCTGCTGGATCACGTCGAGGGTGAGGCGGATATGGCGCCGCTCCTGGTCTTCAGGCATGTCGCGATAGTCCAGCCAACGGTAGCCATGCCCGGCAATCTCATGCCCGGCAGCGCAGAGCGCATGGCCAATCGCCGGGGTGAGTTCCAGTGCCCGGCCGACGGCGAAGGCGGTCAGCGGCAGGCCCCGGGCGCTGAACAGCTGCAGAATGCGCCACACCCCTGCGCGCGATCCGTATTCGTACATGCCCTCGACGCTTAAGTCCGGTTCCCCCACACGCGGCGGGCGGCCCGGCAGCTCGTGAAGCCAGGCCTCCGACTGTGCATCGCCATTGAGGATGCATGATTCCGCACCCTCTTCGATGTTGAGTACGAACTGGAGCGCGACGCGCGCCTCACCGGGCCATTGCGGGTGGGGTGGGCAGCCGCCATAACCGATGAGGTCGCGAGCGGACATCAGCCGAGCTCGAAAGTCGTGACGCCGAACACACGTTCGTGCGCGATCGCCGGAGGAGGGCCGAGGTACATGCGTGCGCAGCCAAAAACCTCAATCATGCCCTGTTGGTGCACGAGCGCCATGGCGGCGGGGTTATTCTCCGGGGCATCGAGAAACAGCGGGCCACCTTGCGCAAATTCCGCCAGGCGCGCGTAGAGGGCATTGGCTGCCAGGGCGTCATCGGCGAACAAGGGGCCGATCTTGTAGCCTTCCAGGCAACGCCTTGCTACGCCATAGCCGCTTAGCCTGCCCTCGCGCCGGCAACCCACGGCGAGTGCATCGGCTTGGGTTATCCACCCGCTCAGGAAGGTTGCGCGCGGGGCGGGGAAGCAGGTGCGGTCGTAATCGACAACCTGATCGAACGGGAAGGTGGCCAACGGGACGATGTCCAGGTCGTCTACCTGCGAGGTCGCCGGGCGTTCGGTGATCTCGGCACGAAAACGCAGGTTGCGATGGGAGAAAGCGAAACCACCCTTGGCGTAGTAGTCCTGCATCGCGAAGACGCCGTCCATGCCGATGCTCGCGCCTGGGCGCAGGCGGGCGATGAGTCGCTCGCGGCGTGCGTGCCAGAGGGTATTGCCCAGACCTTGACCGCGATATTCAGGCCGGACGATGAAAAAGCCCATGAAACCGAATTCGCCATTGTAGGAGGTAATGGCACCGCCGCCGATCAACTCGCCGCCCCGGGACGCCGCGATGAAGGCGGCAGGGTCCGTAGCCCAGAACAGCTCGGCATCGTGAAGGCCGGGATTCCAACCCTCACGGGCAGCCCAACCGACGAGCTCGTCCAGTTCGGCACGGGTCATGTTGCGTATGACCAGCTGATTCGACACCGCGAAGTTCTCCTCAGTCGCTAATCGAGCGTGTGGTCCATCCCCACTCTGAACCCTTTCGGTATAGCTTCAACCCGAGTATTGATCCAGCTCGTCCCGTCACCTGCAGAACATATTCGTCGCCATTGAACTTGCGCACGACCAGGTCTGGATGGATCACCCGGCAATACGGATGGCCGTTCAACACGTGTCCGGTTTCCGCCGAAGGTTGGCCGCCGGGTTTGCAATTGGCGATTTCGGCAATAGAGAAGGGCACCGACCTGCGCACGGCGGTGGCGGAGCTGTCGAGCTGTTCGGGTGATATAGAGCGCTATTCGTGGACACCCTGGTGGCTCGCCTTGCGCCCGAACAGGTCGAGTTTCTGACMGGTATCGCGATGCTGGAGATGGTTGAGCCTGAGTTGGGCACATCCCAGCCTTCGTCAAATTTTCCATTTGTATGGATTGCGCGCCAGCTTACAACTCCTGACTTATCTTCAGGACTAGACATGCACCTTGCATAGAGTGGTGATTTCTGAACTGTTGAGATCAACATCGGACACCAAGCTCACTTTTTCAGTGATTGGTGTTCAGCCCGGTATTCTCCGTTCCGCTATCGATGCTCATCTCAGTGACTTACGGCTCCGCGACCGTCGAGTCTTGGCTAACCAAGTGATCTTGTTTTGAGTACAAAAGGCCCCTTCGAGGGCGTTTTTTAGGCATCAATCTGGAGGTCAGCTTTTTGATCCCGAGTACTCACTCGTGCGTAACCAATTTACATCAAAAGTACAGTTTACTCATCTTGGTTTGAAATAATTGAACCTTGATTAATCATGTCGGTTATTTGAACATTAACTCCGGCAGGTTAACGTTCCGGTGCTTAGTTCGATAAACAAAGGTTTTCCGAGCTGAATGAAGACTACATCATTCGTGCTCTCCTGATTCAATCGAGTGACGGCAAATTGGAATCACTGCTCCTTGTCCGAATATGTATAGATACACTTTTCTGTTTGCCAATAGCAATGTATGGATGCACAGTATTTTTTGGAAGTCATCCGCATACAGTGTCATGGGAGGGATGTCTCACCATAAACAGGCAATTGCCTATACAGAAGCCGTAGCGCACGCCAAATGATGATGGTGGTACGGAAAGGACAAAGTCAAGGAAAGATATATGTCGAAGTCAGATGATCAGATAAAACTACCGACTACTTATGTAGGAGCGCAGCCTCCTTCAGGATTCGACAACTTTGGGGGTGGGTTTGATGTCAGTGGCAATGGGTTTAACAGCGGCACATGGGGAAGCGGTGGAGTTGATCCATCTCGTTATGGAGATGTTGGAGAAATTTATGACTCTGAACGAATAATTGATCGTCTAGGGCAAAACGCAGCGAGTGCAATACAACAAGCCAATAATGGCGCTCAACGTGACTATGAAGCTAAATCTGCTACGCTACCAGCAGCGATTGATCAGCAAGTAGCTGCTGTGCGAGCTGAGGCAGGAGCTCAAGATTCATCCCTCGTTGAAGGGTTGAATCGAGATATAGCTGCTCAAAATACTTTGATTGAACGTAAAGCTGCTGAGCTTCAGACTCAGGTAGTTACAGCAAATGCATATTATGGCACCAATCCCATTGGGAGAAGTGCAAAAGATTATGTGAATGAAGGGTATCGTCGAATTGCCTTGGAAGGTGTAGGTCTTCTTGAGTTGCAACAAAATATGGAAGTTTCATATAAGGCTGCTTACGCTGCAAAGCTTCTTGAGGCCGAAATACAACTTCTAAATGGACAGGTGGCTACGTTAAAAGCATCAATTGCTGAGGCTCAGGCCCAAGAGCCAGCACATCTTGCGGCTAAAGAACAAAAGAAGGAATTAGAGGCTCTCGCTTACTGGGCGAATCGCTACAATACTGGAAAAGACCCTATCGTTAAACAGTACAATCTCAACAAGGCTAATGTTGAAGGAAACGTACAAGCAAAACTCGACGCAGTCGCCGCGAGCCAGGCGCCTCCGGATGGTACTCCTCTCGATTGGATCAACAAAGCCATCGAATCGGTGACGCAGGTATTGAATCAAGAGTACGAACAGCAAAAATCGTATAACGCCGTGCTGGCCAATTATCCTGGGGTAGACTTTAAAAACAGTGACCTTAAAAACTTTCTTGAGCGGTCCCGAGATAAACAGCTTGATCCCGAGATGGCCTTCGCACAGGAAATGCAGGCAATCCAAGCTGCTTATGCCGCCGACGTAATGAACGACGAGTTTAATAGTTTGCAAGGAAGACTGCCAATACTCAATGCCGCCAAAGCAGAGGCTCAACGAGTAGCTGCTGAAGCCATTGAACAAGCTCGTCTAGCAGCAGAGGCTGAGGCCAAACGTGTCGCTGATGAGCAGGCCCGTGTAGCAGCAGAGACGATTCGGATCGCCAATACGTTCCCTGCTCCTGGCCCAGCTTCGTCTGTTGTCCCGGTTGTTATGACCTCTGCCGGAACCATAGCCGTCATTGAAGCGGCGGCAGTGACCCTACAAGCGGCTATCCGATCTGCAATTGCCGCATTGACCAGTTTGGCAGCTGGCACAGCCTCAGGTCTTTTGGTCGGCGTGTCTGCTTTGGTCTATTCGCCCAAGCTGGCTAATGGAGAGTTGCCTCAGCATTATGCTTTTAGCACCCCCTTATTGGATCTTGCTCCGGAGCATGGACAGGACTTGCCAGCGATTGCCGCCGCTAGTGGCACCGTTGATTTGCCTGTACGGATCAGTTCGAAATCAGCAGCAGATGGGCAGTCAGAAGTCATTGTCGTCAAGACTGATGGCGTGACGGTTCCTTCGAAAGTCAGGGTGTTGGCTGCTACCTATAACGCCGAACAGAACGTCTACAGTGTGACGACTGGGGATGTACTTCCCAGGACCCTGACCTGGACACCTATTGTCAATCCAGGGAATAGTTCGACCACCTCTCCTGCCGAACAGCCCGTTCCACCGGTCTACACTGGAGCGACGGTGACACCGGTTGAAGGGAGAATTGACGACTTCCCAGCGATTGTAGAAGCTGGCTTTGATGACTTCATCACCGTGTTCCCGGCGGACTCTGGTTTACCTCCGATCTATGTGATGTTCCGGGATCGGCGAGAGGATGCAGGGGTTGCAACGGGTACTGGCCAGCCGGTGACAGGCATCTGGCTCGACACTGCATCGCAAGGTGAAGGGGGGGCCATTCCGTCGCAGATTGCCGATCAGCTTCGGGGCAGGGAGTTTAAGAACTTTAGGGACTTTCGAGAGGCATTTTGGAAGGCCGTAGCAAATGATCCAGAACTCGCAAAACAATTTGACCCTGGTAGTCTTGCCGCGATGAGAAAGGGATATTCGGCATTTGTCAGAAAGGCTGAACGTGTGGGGGGTCGCAGAAAATAYGAATTACACCATAAGCAATATATTTCTCTAGGTGGAGATGTTTATAATATTGATAATATCAATGTCATTACGCCTAAGCGTCACATTGAAACTCATCAGGAGAATAAATAATGAGCAAGCCAGTAAGCGAAATAACAGAGGCTGAGTTTCTTTTGTTTGTTCAGAAAATTTATAATGCGGAATACTCTTCCGAGGAAGAGCACGCTAATGCTGTTATAGAGTTTGAGGATATTTCAGAGCATCCAGCTGGATCAGATCTATTGTATTATCCTGAACCTGGAAAAAGTGGTCCTGATGCAGTCGTTGCAGAGGTAAAGGCGTGGCGATCCGCTAACGGTAAACCAGGCTTCAAAACGGTTTAACAAGACCCTATTAAGCTCAGCCATCGAGTCAACATCGGTGGCTGAGTTTTTCAATTTTTGGAGTTCCTGAATGCTTTTTTGCAGCCCTGTTAGCGACGAGTGTATAAGCGCAATATAGTTATTTTACGTCGAGGCGCTTTGATCTATGCCAGTCGATTTTCTGGCCCAAGAGCAGCGCTATGGTTTTGGTTGTTACGTTGACTCCCCCAGTCGAGAGGAGCCTGCCACTACGCGGCGAACACAATCGTCTTGGCTACGCCTTGCAATTGATCAGCCTTCGTTACCTGGGCACCTGAGGCGACAACTCGGCATAGCGTCTATCCAATCAAGTCTTGCGTTGCGTGAGGTCAAGACTACCAGTCGTATCGCCATTCCAGGGTATGGCTTGAACTCGAGCCTGGCATTTCTGGTGGCGCTGAACATTGGCGCGACCATAGGAACTACACGCTGCTATCTGCCATCAATCGAATACTTTCCAGGCCCTGTAATGCCCTACAACAGCAAGCCGCACATTATACTGAGGTTCTTGAAATATTGGATCATGTTGGCCGCGTGCTCTGGGTCAACCATAGTCCAAAAATGATGCCAGATCAGAGCTGTACCAAGTACGAACAAGACGTAGAGAAATGCGAGTGGGCGGGTGTAGAAACCCACGACGATCGCTATAGCGACAAAGAACTCCATGACGACCGCAACGCCCATGGGCATGTGCGCGCCGAGTGAGCTTATGTAAGCAACGGTACCGCCAAAGTTGGTCAGCTTGCCCCAGCCGGAAATGATGAAAAGGATCATTAGAAGGATGCGGGCGAGCAGGATGATCTCGTTTCTCTGATTCTCAAACAGGTTGTATCTCATTGCGTTCCGCCTGTGGACGCGAGAGAGGATGCGCAAGTAAGTCTGGTATTGAATCTTTGCGCGCACTTTTAACACTAGCAGCTGATTGGCAGCCTGCTCCGGGACGGGGAGGGGCAATAAAAGCGTCTCAGTCTGTCGGCAGGCAGCATATGGAGTTGCAAGTGTTAAGTCCGCATGCCGTCAAAGTCTCCGCCCCTCAGGCGCGGGATACGTCTGTCACCGCAAATCTTCGGCATCCGCCAGGTTATGGAATGGCGCATGGTTTCTGGGGCGCGCCGGAAGCCTCGGGATGAAGGCTGTTTTGACGCAGCGACAGCTCGTCGTGAACCGCCCGTCATTTCCATGCTGATCACCCCTCTGCACAAAACGGATAGCGATCTGCGCAAAGCGGATATTGCCACTGTGGCGGTCTCAATACCCTTGATTTGCATCCTGCGTAACAGTGCTGTGCATGGCACGCAACAATGCGGCCGCCATCGGCGGACCGTTGCCTGCACCGCCCACAGCAGCACGCTGAAACGCCCAAACGAACAATAAAAAATAACAACAAGAGACCCATGCCATGCGAAAAATCGATGTACACGAGGTTATCGACAACGCACGCTTCAACCGCTTTCACTGGATGGTATTGTTCTGGTGCGCCCTGATCATCATCTTCGACGGCTACGACCTGGTGATCTACGGGGTGGTCTTGCCGACGCTGATGAAAGAGTGGGGGCTGAGCCCGCTGGAGGCCGGGGCGCTGGGCAGTTATGCGCTATTTGGCATGATGTTCGGTGCGCTGTTTTTCGGCCCGCTGTCGGACAAGATCGGGCGCAAGAAAACCATCACCCTTTGCGTGATGCTCTTCAGCGGCTGCACCGTGCTCAATGGCTTTGCCACGAGCCCCACGACCTTTGGCATCTGCCGGTTCATTGCCGGCCTTGGCATCGGCGGGGTAATGCCCAACGTGGTGGCGCTGATGAACGAATACGCGCCGAAGAAAATTCGCAGCACCCTGGTCGCCATCATGTTCAGCGGTTACTCGGTGGGCGGCATGCTCTCGGCGGGCCTGGGTATCGTGCTTATTCCTGACTTTGGTTGGCAGTCGGTGTTTTACGTGGCTGGGCTGCCGTTACTGCTGCTGCCGTTGATCATGTATTTCCTGCCGGAGTCAGTGGGTTTCATGCTGCGTCAGGGGCGCACCGAGGAGGCGCGCAACGTACTGCAGCGCGTTGACGCACACTACGTCGCACAGGCCGGCGACACCCTGCACATGACTGAGGTGAAGGGAACTGGCACCCCGGTGCTGCAGCTTTTTCGCGAAGGCCGCGCCATGCGCACGCTGATGCTCTGGCTGGCGTTTTTCTGCTGCCTCTTGATGGTCTACGCCTTGAGTTCCTGGCTGCCGAAACTCATGGYCAACGCCGGTTATAGCCTGGGCTCAAGCCTGTCCTTCCTGCTGGTGTTGAACTTCGGCGCGATTTTCGGTGCGGTGGGCGGTGGTGTATTGGGCGATAAGCTCAACCTGCCGCGGGTGTTGGCGGTGTTCTTCGCCATTGCCGCGGTGTCGATCACCTTGCTCGGCTTCAAGAGCCCGACGCCTGTGTTGTACCTGCTGATCGCTATCGCCGGCGCCACCACCATCGGTTCGCAAATCCTGCTGTACGCCTGTGCTGCGCAGTTCTACTCCATGGCCATTCGTTCCACGGGGCTTGGCTGGGCGTCGGGGATCGGCCGTAACGGTGCCATTGTCGGCCCGTTGCTAGGCGGCGCGTTGCTGGGGATCAGTTTGCCGCTGCAACTGAACTTCATGGCGTTCGCCCTGCCGGGTGCGGTGGCCGCGATCGCCATGACCCTGTTTGCCATCAGCAACCAGCGAAACGCCTCCAGCGTTACCGCGCCGCTGTCTGCGGCCAAGGCCTGAGTCTACAAGGAGCTGTTAGATGAAAGGCTTAATGCGTGACTTTTCGCTGTCCGCTGCGGTTGCAGGCTTTATTGCCACGGTGATCTCGTATGCGGGGCCCCTGGTGATCATTTTCCAGGCGGCGGACACCGCGCATCTGCCTCGCGAACTGCTGTCGTCCTGGGTCTGGGCAATCTCCATTGGCAGTGCGCTGCTGGGTATCGGCCTGAGCCTGCGTTACCGCGTGCCGATCATCATTGCCTGGTCGGCACCTGGCTCGGCCCTGCTGGTGGCGTTGCTGCCGGGCATCTCGATGAACGAGGCCGTCGGCGCCTATCTGCTGAGCAGCTTGATTATCTTCCTGGTCGGCATTTCGGGCGCCTTCGACCGCGTTATCAGCAAGCTGCCCGGGGCCATCGCGGCGGCAATGCTGGCGGGGATTCTGTTCCGTTTTGGCACCGGCCTGTTCGTGTCATTGCAAGGCAAGCCCGGGTTGGTGCTGGCAATGTTCGCCACCTACCTGGTGTGCAAACGGCTGCTGCCGCGTTACGCGGTGATGGCGGTACTGGTGGTGGGCTGTGCCATCGCCATGTTCACCGGCCAATTGCACAGTGAAGCGTTGGTGATCGGCCTGGCGACGCCCGTGTGGATCACCCCGCAGTTCAGCCTTGGTGCAACCTTGAACGTCGCCTTGCCGCTGGTGATGGTGGCGCTGACCGGGCAGTTCGTGCCGGGCATGGCGGTATTGCGCGCCTCGGGTTACACCACACCGGCCAGCCCGATTATCGCCTGCAGCGCGCTGGGCACGGCGTTGTTGGCGCCGTTTGGCTGCCACGGCCTGAATCTGGCGGCGATCACTGCCGCCATCTGTACTGGCCGCGAGGCCCACGAAGACCCGGGCAAACGCTATGTCGCCGGCGTGGTCGGCGGCCTCTGTTACCTGGTACTGGGCATCTTCGGTGCGACCCTGGTGTCGTTGTTCGCGGCCTTCCCCAAAGAGCTGATCGCCGCCCTGGCGGGCCTGGCCCTGTTCGCTGCAATTGCTGGCGCCCTGGCCAACGCCATGGCTCTGCCCAGTGACCGCGAAGCGGCGCTGGTGACGTTCCTTACTACCGCCTCGGGCATGTCGCTGTTCGGCTTGTCCGCCGCGTTCTGGGGGCTGATTTTCGGCATGGCCGCGCACCTGCTGTCGAGTGCGCGGCGGCCGACCCTTGCTACCCCATCCAGCAGCGCCCGGGAGGTGGCGCGCTGATCCGCATTCGCCACGCCTTACCTCGTTCATAACAACAATAAGAGCACACCAATGAAGCCAACCATTCATGCAACTCGTACGCTATTGTCCATGGCTGTCGCCTTGGGTTGTTCCAGCCAACTGATGGCCGCCGAAGGCGGTTTTATCGAGGATGCCACCGCCACCTTGCAGGCGCGCAATTACTACTTCAGCCGGGACTATTCGGACATTGTCGGCGCTAACCGGCAGTCAAAGGCGGAGGAGTGGGCCCAGGGCTTTATCCTTAATGCCAAGTCCGGTTACACCCAAGGGCCGATCGGTGTCGGCGTCGATGTCATCGGCCTGCTCGGGCTCAAGCTCGACAGCAGCCCGGACCGGGTCAACACGGGCCTGTTGCCGGTGCACAGCGATGGCCGCGCGGCCGATGACTACAGCCGCCTGGAAGGCACGCTGAAGCTGCGTTACTCGAAGACCGAACTGCGCGTCGGCGAGCTGCAACCCAACTTGCCGGTGCTGGTTTTCAGTGACATCCGCCTGCTGCCGCCCAGTTACCAGGGGGCGAGCATCACCTCCGGCGAGATCAACGGCCTGACGTTGCAAGGTGGCCATTTGAGTTCCACTCACCTGCGCAATGAGGCCGGCGACGAGAAGATGCAGGCCATGCTCAGCTACGTGCCTCAGCGCCAGGTCAGCAGTGACGCCTTCAACTATGGCGGCGGCGAATACGCCTTTAACGGCAAGCGCACCAGCGTCAGTGCCTGGTACGGGCAACTGGAAGACATCTACCATCAAGGCTTCCTGGGCCTGAAACACAGCGAGCCCATGGGCAGTTGGACCCTGGGCGCCAATCTCGGCTATTTCGACGCCAGGGAGGATGGCAAGAAACTGTTGGGCAACATCGACAACCAGGCGTTTTTCTCCCTGCTGTCGGCCAAGCACGGCGGCCATACCTTCTACATCGGCTACCAGGGCATCTACGGTGAAAGCGCGTTCCCTCGGGTATTTGCCAACATCTCGCCGCTGGGCAACGAAGTGCCGACCTATGAGTTCGCCTCCACCGACGAGCGCTCTTGGCAGGCGCGCTACGACTACGACTTCGCCGCCCTCGGCGTGCCGGGCCTGACCAGCACCGTGCGCTACATCACCGGCAACAACGTCGACACCGGCAAAGGCTTTGAAGGCAAGGACCGCGAGCGCGACCTGGATCTCGGTTACGTCGTGCAAAGCGGCACCTTCGCGGGGCTAGGCATCCGGGTGCGCAATGCCATGGCGCGCTCCAATTACCGCACCGATATCGATGAGAACCGACTGATCCTGAGCTACACATGGACGTTGCTGTGAGTAGCAATAGAGTCTGGGCGCGATTGGCCCTGTTTGCAGCTGGCAGCGCAGTTGTGCTGCTCACTGCCGGCAACGGCATGCACTGATCATGGCCGGGGTTTTGCTGTGGTGGCAGACGAGGTGCGCAATCTTCCCGGTCGCTTAAACGCCCGAACAACTGCCCATCACCTGGTAGGTCAACTTGTGGGTTTGACCTTGGTGGTCGATGTAAACCATGGTCGCCGGTACGACTTCGCATGCAGTCGAGGTATCGGATACAAAGATGACCTTCGCGATATCCAGGTTTGGAGTTGTTGTGGACGGGTTGCTTTCGGCGGCCATGACGGCGGTTGTGGTCAGGGCCAACAGTACGCTCAACAAGGTCTTCATGCTTTTTTTCTCCGTGGAGTTTTGATGAGTCAATTCTATTCTTCTATGGGTTTGGTTAAAGAGGGCTGTACTTGATGCAGCGTTACACTGGATGCAACAGTCATTGCTGCCGGAGGGTTCATGGACTTGCTTAACAGCCTGCGGGTATTTGTGCGTGTAGCCGACGCAGGCAGCTTTACCACCGCTGCACAGGCGCTGGACTTTTCCACGGCGCAAGTCTCTCGGCTGGTGGCTGATCTTGAGCAGCACGTGCAGGCACGCCTGCTGCAGCGCACCACCCGCCGTTTAAGCCTGACCGAAGCCGGTGAACGCTTCCTGTTGCGGGCACGGCAAATACTTGACGACATGGCCGAGGCCACCGCAGAAGCGCGTGGCGCTCACCTGGAGCCCGTTGGCCGGTTGCGTCTGCACTGTTTGACCGGGCTGGGCGTGCTTATGACGCCACTCATTGCCCGCTACTGCGAGCTCTATCCGGACGTGGTGGTTGAGTTGACCTTGTCGCAACGCAACCCCGATCCCCTTGAAGACGGGCACGATGTGGTCATTTCCATTGCCCAGGAATTGGCGGATTCACAATTCGTTGCCCAAGCGGTAGGGCGCATCTTCAGCATGCCTTGCGCATCGCCTGCGTACATCGCGCGCCGGGGCCTGCCCACCCACCCCGAACAACTGCATGAACACTGCTGCCTGCGCATGGTCGACCCGTTGTACGGTGATGAGTGGGTCTTCCGTGACGAGCAGGGTGAGCACGCAGTGGTTCCCGGCAAGACCTTCCAGAGCAACGTTGCCGAGGCGATGGTCAGTGCATCGGAGGCAGGGATGGGCATCAGTCTGCTGCCGTTCTACACCGCAACCCGGTCGCTGCGTGAGGGCACGTTGCTGCGCTTGCTGGGCGACCACCGGCTCAGGGAGCGGAATGTCTATGCACTCTATCCTTCCAGGCGTTTTCTGGATGCCAAGGTGAGGACCTGGGTGGACTTTCTCAAGGCCGAGTTGCCCGGGCTTTTTTCCAGGCATGAGGTCATAGCGAATGATGTTCGGCACTGGGGAGTGGGCCAGCTACAAAGACCAACATTTTCAGAGGGTAGCCTTGCCATCGAAGAGCGGGATGAATGATCTGTAAATGGACTCCTCCTCGTTGCAAGCCTCCTTCGTTTTGGCGTCCGTGTAGACTGCGAACAACAGACCTCCAGCGAATGCTCATCCAAAGTTCTGAGCGGGCCTGCGCCTGGCCCGCTCTCCGGCGAATGCGGGAGGGCGGACCAGGCGCAGGCCGGATACCAACAGGCGATCAATAATCCCAGAAGGCCGCAATCCAGCGGAAAGCGTCACCGTCGACCGCCACTCGGCCGACCGAAGGGAAGGGCAGGTGAGTGGCGACGAACAACTCGCCGCTCGCCGCCGCCTCCTGTAGCAGGCGGACTCGAACGCGAACCGATTCCTCGGGATCGTGCTCGAAGCCGTTGTGCCAGTCAGGATGGTCGAAGGCCACCGGGAACAGGGCGTCACCGGCAAAGGTCAGGCGCTCGCCGCCGGAGGTCACGTAGACCACGCAGTGCCCGGGAGTGTGACCGCCGGTGAGTTTGGCGACCACGCCCGGTGCCACTTCATGCTTGTCCTCGAAGATGTGCAGCTTGCTGTGGTACTGCTCCATGAACTGGTTGGCGGTTCTGCGCAGGACGTCCGGCACTGGTTGCGGCATCGAGGTGTGGGAGAAATCGGGGGTTGTCCAGAAGTCGACTTCGGTGGCCGTGACGTGGATGCGCACGTCGGGACGCAGGCGGTTCTTCACCTTATCGACGAGCAGCCCGCCGATATGGTCCATGTGCATGTGGGTGATCACCACGTCGGTGATGGACGCGAGGTCGATACCTGCGGCTTCCAGTCGCTTGGGGAACAACCCGGCTCGCGGAAAGTCGGGGAACTGGCCGCCCAGCCCGGCGTCAACCAGGACGGTCTGCTCGCCGCTGCGTACCACCAGCACGTTCAGTGCCCAGTCGAACATGTCCGGCCCGAGGTACATGTCCTTGAACCAGGCCGCGCGGGCAGCCGGGTCGGCGTTAGTGGACATCGTCTCGGTCGGCAGCGGCAGCACTCCATCGCTGACCACCAGTACATCGATCTCGCCGAGCCGCAGTGCGTAGCGCGAAGGAACCAGTTCCTCGGCATCCGCTTGCTGCTGGGGGAAGGATTTCAGAGGCATGGTCATGGTCGTTCTCCTATTGCTTGGGTCGAATACATCAGGCGAATGTCGCTCTCGCGACGGCAACGAAGGCGCGAAGCGGTCAGGCCACCGGGATCAGGGGGTCGGCTGCGGCCAGGGCGGTGCGCCGGTCGGCGGCCGGGGGGTAGATCCACACGGTGTTGATCTGCGTCTTGAGTTCCTTGGCTTCTTCCTTCACCAGCTTGAGCTGACGATCCCAGCCTTCGGTGTACACCGCGCCCCAGGCACCCAGGTCCAGGCAGGTCACGTACTTGGGCTGGCGGTAGAGGGTCGGGGGGACGCCCAGCAGGTCGGCGGYGGCGTTGTTGCCGGCGTGGCGGCCCAGGCTGATCGCGTGCTGGCAGGACATCGCGGCGAAATTGCCGATATCGTCGGTGGCCGCGTAGGCCACATCGCCTGCGGCGTACACGTTGTCCTGGCCACGGACCTTCAGGTTGCCGTCAACGTGCAGACGGCCCTGGCCATCGCGCTCGCCGGTGAGCTGTTCGGTGAGGGGACTGGCGCGGAAACCGACGGTCCAGATCACCGTGTGGCTCTCGATGTGTCGGCCGTCGGCGAGGGTTACGCCGTTGGCGTCTACCGAAGCAACCGTTGCGCCGGTGATCCACTCGATGCCCAGCTCTTCGGAGGCATCGACGATGGAAGGACGAATGCCGTCGCCCATGGTGGCGGCAATGCGCTCACCGCGATCGACGACAATCACTCGTACGTCCTGGTCCGCACCCAGCACGGCACGCAGGCGGGCTGGCATTTCGGTGGCGGTCTCGATGCCGGTGAAGCCGCCACCGGCGATCACTACGGTGTTGCGGGCGCGGCTGGCAGGTTGGTTACCAAGCGACATCAGATGACGCTCCAGGCGTGCGGCAGACTCGATCTGGTCGACGTTGAAGGCGTGTTCGTTCAGGCCCGGCACCGGCGGACGTGACAACTGGCTGCCGGAGGCCAGCACCAGCCTGTCGTAGGTCAGTTCGGCGGGGCGGCCGGCCTCGTCGCGATAGCCGACGTGGCCGGCCTGCTCGTCGATGCGTTCAGCGGTGCCTTTGACGAAGCGTACGTTCACCGCGTCGAGCAGGGCATCCAGCGGGGCGAACATGCTGTGCACATCGGGCTCGTAGAAGCGCGGGCGAATGCGCAGTTCGGCTTGCGGCGCCAGCAAGGTGATCTCCACATCCTGGCGGTCATGCATGTCCAGCAGGCGGGCGGCGCTCAAGGCACTCCACAGACCGCCGAACCCCGCGCCAATAACCAGAAGTTGCTGTTTCATGATGTGCTCCTGACTCGAATGGATGAATGAAACTCGAAGTAGTGGCTTCAAGTTCGGCGTGACGATGAATGGCCGCCACGAAATACAAGCGGTGTTGTTCTGATTCCAGTCGTCCGCTGTGGATTCATGCTATGGGAGCGAACTTCGAGGTGCACTTCTCCATCGGTGTGCGGGAATTACGCATCCGTTGAAGAAAGTTATACGAAGGTATCGGTCAGGAACTTGGCGAGGGTATTCAGTGCACTTGTCGCAAGGCGGCTTCGACACAATCCAGTAACTGTTCGGCTGCGAACGGTTTGGGCAGGCAGGCGATCACCCCGGGCATGCTCGAAGTGATGCGCGGCTTCTCGCCCGGGTAGGCAGTGATGAAGATCACCGGGATGTGCAGGCCACGGGCGCGCAATGCCTCGTAGAGCTCTACGCCACACATTCCGGGCATCTGGATATCGGAGATCAGACAGTGGGCTTGTGCCGGACCGTCGGAGTCGAGGAACTCACGGGCCCCGTCATAGGTGCGCGCCTGGTAGCCAGTGGCGCGCAGAAGGCCTTCCAGGGCGGTGCGAAGGGATTCGTCGTCGTCGACAACTGCAATGACAGCCCTTTTGCGGATTTCAGTCTGTTGCGTCATGTGGGGCACTCGTGGCGGCGCCTGCCGTACTTGCAAGATACGCCGTCGTCTGGGTCGGAGAAGTATACCTAGGTATAAGTGAGCAAAACCCAAGTGTAGAAATCCTGACTGGAAGTCTACTGCTCATGATATATGCCGCGGAAAGTTCGAAAGGAGAATACGTGAGTATAAGTTAGCGCACCCAAGGGATGCTTTCATTGATCCCACGAACTAAAGACTCGCCCGCTTTGCCTGAATACGCTGGAAACACATCGCAGACCCCGACTTTTTACTCGGGTGCGACGAGGCGCTGTTCGAATCCAACTTCACCAGGCGGGTAGGCAAAATGAACAGAAACGATCTGCGGCATGCCGACATCAATTTGCTGGTTGTCTTCGAAACCATGATGCGTGAGCGCAACGTCACCCGGGCGGGTGAACGCCTGTTCCTGTGTCAGGCCACTATCAGCAGCGCGCTGGGGCGGCTTCGTTCCATGTTCAATGATCCGCTGTTCATCCGCACCGGGCGGGTGATGGAGCCCACGGCCCGAGCCGAGGAAATCCACGCACGGCTGGCGCCTGCGCTCGAAGGTATTGCCCTTGCCCTGAGTTGCAGCCACGAGTTTGATCCGGGCACCAGCGAAGCATCCTTCCATGTCGGGCTGTCCGACGATGTCGAGTACGCGCTGCTGCCAGGGTTGATGAAGCACCTGCGCATCGAAGCGCCCAACGTCACGCTGGTGGTGCATCGGGTGGACCAGTGGCAGCTGCCGCAGTTGCTGGTCAGCGGTGACATCTCCGTGGGCGTCAGTCTGGCCAAGGATCTGCCGGCGAGTTCCCGTTGTCGCCGTTTGCGACCCATGCAGTCGATGTTGCTGCGTGCCGACTCGGCGGCCGGCCCTGTAACGCTGGACGAATTCTGCCGACGCCCGCATGTGGTGGTCTCCACCCAGGGCAATGTGACCGACGATGTCGACCGCGCCTTGGCTCGCCATGGTCGTCAGCGCCGTGTAGTTCTGACGGTCCCCCAATTCAGCGCTTTGCCGGCGCTACTGGACAGCAGCGACATGCTGGCGATCGTGCCTGACTATGTGGCCCAGGCGATGGTCCGCCTGGAAGGGATGCGTGTCGATTACGCGCCGCTGACCCTGTCGAGCCCGGACCTGTCCATGGCCTGGCGTGGCACCAGCCATGCGGACCCGCGCGAGCGCTGGTTGCGCGCCTGCTTCGCGCGCTATCTGGCGCAGCAGCCGGAACGCCCGGTGGTGCTGGCCGTGGCCTGAGGGCGGGGTTTCAGCCTTCGCGGGTAAACCGGCTGCGGTAATCTCGCGGCGAAATCGACAGGTGACGCTGGAAGGTGGTGCGCAGCCTTTCCTCGTCGGCGAATCCACAGGCGCGGGCGATCTGCTGGATGTTGCGCGGCGAGGTCTCCAGCAGACGCTTCGCCGCCTCCAGGCGCAACAGTTCGATGGCCTTGGCGGGCGTGCGCCCGGTGTTCAGTTTGTAGACTCGGGAAAAGTTGCGCAGGCTCATCTTCGCCTGTTCCGCCAGGCGCTCCACGGTCAGCTCCGGGTCGCCCAGGTTCTCGGCCAGCCACAGGTGCAGCTCGTCGAAAACCGAACTGTCCTGCGCTTGCATCTGCAACAGCGTGCTGTATTGCGCCTGTCCACCCGGACGCTTGAGGTACACCACCAGTTCGCGGGCCGCCTGCATGCTGACCTCGCGGCCACAGTCCGCTTCCACCAGGGCTAGCGCCAGATCGATGCCGGCGGTCACGCCCGCCGAGGTCCACACCGCACCCTGCTGGATGAAAATCGCGTCGGCGTCCACCTCCAGAGCGGGGAAGCGCTGTTGCAGCGTGTCGCACATGGCCCAATGAGTGGCGGCGCGGCAGCCGTCGAGCAGGCCGGCCTTGGCCAGCAGGAAGGCGCCGCTGCAAACCGAGGCCACGCGGCGCGCGGTGGGTGCTTTGCGATGCAGCCACGCCACCAGCTCGACGTGGCTGTCCAGGGTCTGGCAGATATCGGGGGCACCGGGAACGATGAGGGTATCGATTGCTGCGAGATCGAGCTCGCCAAGCGGGCAGGTGTCCACCGCCAAACCCTCGGCGGTGTTCACCAGGCCGCCATCGAGACTCGCCGTGCGCAACCGGTAGCCGGGCAACCCTCGCTGGGAGAGCGCCTTGCTGGCCGCCCAGAACACCGTCTGTGCGCCACTGAGATCGAGCAGGCCCATCTGCGGGTAGGCGACGAACACCACCTCACGTTGGACTGGCCAGTGCTGGTGGTGTGTCGGGTGGTGCATGGTTGGGGAGGTCGTCATTGAAATCTGCCTGTTCGAACGGAGGCTGAGTCGGGGCCAGCACGGGAGTTTTCAAGCGCGACGCTGGCCGTTTTTCAGGGATTTCTGGCCTAACGGCGGCTCCCGCCGGCGTGCTAGTTTTGCTCGCAGCGCAAGTCTTTGTGCCACCGCGTGTGTACTGACGCCGTCTCCCGAAACACCGGCCAGGTTGCGGATGATCGATTGGCTGGCGCATTGCTGCGGGTGTCATCATGGACTATCTTTTTTGACCTGCACACCGCCCGTGATGCGGTCCCGCTAAGGAGGCAAGATGACCTCGTGGTCGTATTCCAAACCGCCACAAAGCCCGAAGGCCCCCAAGGAGCCTGTGGTCTATGTGGTCGATGATGATGAGTCCATGCGCCTCGCGCTCGATGGGTTGCTGCGCTCGATCGGTCTGCAGGTGCAGACCTTCGAATCCTCCCGGGACTTCCTCACTTTCGCCAAGCGCGACGTGCCCGGTTGCCTGATCCTCGATGTGCGCCTGCGCGGCGAAAGCGGCCTGGCGTTCCAGGAACAGATGGAGAAGAGCGGCGTTCGCATTCCCATCGTGTTCATGACCGGCCATGGCGATATCGCCATGACGGTCAAAGCCATGAAGGCCGGCGCGGTGGACTTCCTGGCCAAACCGTTCCGTGATCAGGACATGCTTGACGCCGTCGCCAGCGCCCTGGCCCGTGACAGCGAACGCCTGCTTGCCGAGCAGTCAGGCGCGGCCCTGCGCACCTCCTTCGAGGCGCTGACCCAAAGAGAACGCGAGGTCTTGCGCTTCGTGGTGGCGGGGTTGATGAACAAGCAGATCGCGGCGGAGCTCAACCTGAGCGAAGTGACCGTGAAGGTCCATCGCGGCCAGGTGATGAAGAAGCTGGGCGCGCGTTCGGTTGCCGACCTCGTGCGTATGGCCGAGACGCTGGGTGTCGAACCTTCGCGCCGGGCAACCTGAGCGGGTCGCGCGCCCAATTGCCAAACACGCCGCAGGCCACAATCCGAGCGGCACCAGAAACCCCATTGACGGTGCCGTGCCGATGGCGAGCAGACAGCAGATCTTGTGGGACGATGGCGAGCGGGTGTTCTCCCGTGTTCGACATATGGGGAAGGGCGGTGACAGTCATTTGCTGGTGCAGCCGTCTGCTGAACAGCCGCTACCCGCGACCCTCGACCGACTGGCTCACGAATACAGCCTCAAGGATGACCTGGACAGCGCCTGGGCCCTGCGGCCACAGGCGCTGACGCGCGAAGGCGGCCAGACGCGTCTGCTGCTCGACGACCCTGGCGGCGAACCGCTGTCGCACCTGCTGCTGGCCCCTCTGGAGATAGAGCCCTGTCTGCTCCTGGCCATCAGCATCGCCGAGGCGCTGCGCCACTTGCACCAGCGTGGTCTGGTGCACAAGGATCTCAAGCCCAATCACATTCTGGTCAATTGCCCCGACGGCCAGACACGGCTGACCGGTTTCGGCCTGACTTCTCGGCTGCCACGCGAACGACAGGCGCCCGAGCCACCGGAGACCATCGCCGGCACCCTGGCGTACATGGCGCCCGAGCAGACCGGGCGGATGAATCGCTCCATCGACTCGCGCAGCGATCTCTACGCCTTCGGCATCACCCTCTACCAGATGCTCACAGGCGCCCTGCCATTCAGCGCCAACGACCCGATGGAGTGGGTGCACTGCCACATCGCACGCAAGCCGCTGCCACCGTGTGAGCGGGTATCCGGTGTGCCGGTCATGCTGTCGCAAGTCGTCATGAAGCTGTTGGCCAAGACTGCCGAAGAGCGTTACCAGAGTGCCGCGGGGGTCGAGCACGACCTTCGCCGGTGCATGGCCGATTGGCTGCGCGACGGGCGCATCGAACCATTTTCGCTGGACGAGCAGGGCGCTCCTGACAGGTTACTGATTCCCGAGAAACTCTACGGTCGCGAGCGCGAGGTGCAGACCCTGGTCGAGGCCTTCTCGCGCATCGTCAAAAGCAGCGCCCCGGAACTGGTGCTGGTGTCTGGATACTCCGGAATCGGCAAGTCGTCGGTGGTCAACGAACTGCACAAGGTACTGGTGCCACCACGCGGGCTGTTCGCGTCTGGCAAGTTCGACCAGTACAAGCGCGACATCCCCTACTCGACGCTGGTGCAGGCCTTCCAGGGCCTGGTCCGCACGCTGCTGGGCAAGAGCGACGAGGTGCTGGCTGACTGGCGCAGCACATTGCTGGAGGCGCTGGACCCCAACGCCCGGCTGATGACCGACCTGATTCCGGAGCTGAAGCTGATCATCGGCGAACCGGCGGCGGTGCCGGAGCTGGAACCGCAACAGGCGCAGCGGCGTTTCCTGCTGGTGTTTCGCCGTTTCATCGGCGTCTTCGCCCGCGCGGATCACCCCCTGGCGCTGTTCCTCGATGACCTGCAATGGCTGGACGCGGCGACCCTCGACCTGCTCGAAGACCTGTTGACCCATTCGGAACTGCGCCACCTGATGCTGGTGGGCGCTTACCGAGACAACGAGGTGGATGCCAGCCATCCGCTGACCCGCAAGCTCCAGTCCATTCGCCATGCCGGCGTGCGCGTCGATGAGATCAGGTTGCTACCGCTGGCCAGGGCGCACATTGAACAGCTGATCGCCGAGGCGC
This sequence comes from Pseudomonas sp. KB_15, assembly GCF_052114525.1. Lineage (NCBI taxonomy): Bacteria > Pseudomonadati > Pseudomonadota > Gammaproteobacteria > Pseudomonadales > Pseudomonadaceae > Pseudomonas > Pseudomonas sp. KB_15. Next base: position 45,512 of record NZ_JBFREX010000030.1, read on the forward strand.
TGCGTTGCCCTCCACCCGGCATCCTGGCCCTGGCCCGGCTGGTGCAGGACAAGACTGCCGGCAACCCGTTCTTCGTCATCCAGTTTCTTCAGGCCCTGGCCGAGGAGGAGTTGCTGAGCTACGACCATACGGTGCGCCGGTGGCGCTGGGAGCCGGAGCTTATCCACGCCAAGGGGTACACCGACAATGTCGTCGATCTTATGGTCGGCAAGCTCGCGCGCCTGCCAGCGGACACTCGGCAGGCGCTTCAGCAGCTGGCGTGCCTGGGCAACGTGGCGCAGATCGACACCTTGGCTACCGTGTTGGACCTGACGCCGGTTCGGGTCCATGCGGTACTGTGGGCGGCGGTGCGCCAGGAGTTGGTCGAGCGGCTGGAGGGCGCCTGCGCGTTCGCCCACGACCGCATCCATGAAGCCGCCTATTCGCTGATCGCCGAAACTTCCCGTGCCGAGGCGCACTTGCGGATCGGCCGGATCCTGGCTGCGCAGACGCCAACAGAGCGGCGCGAGGAAGCCATCTTCGAGATCGTCGGTCAGCTCAACCGCGGCACCGTTCTGATCAACGCGCGTGCTGAGCGTGAGCAACTGGCCGAGTTCAACCTGCTGGCTGGCCAGCGCGCCAAGGCTTCCACTGCCTATGCTTCGGCGCTGGCTTACCTGGGAGTCGGCGCGGAGTTGCTCGACGAGGATTGCTGGGAGCGCCGCCACGAACTGCGCTTCGCCCTGGAACTCAACCGCGCGGAGTGCGAATTCCTCACCGGTCAACTGGCGCTGGCCGACGAGCGCCTCACCGCGTTGGCGGAGCGCGCCACGACCACGGTGCATCGCGCCGCGGTGGCCTGTCTGCAAATGGACGTCTGCCTGCTGCTCGATCGCAGTGACCGTGCGGTAGGTGTGTGCCTGGCGTATTTGCGCCAGGTCGGTATCGATTGGTCATCCCACCCGGATGACGAGGAAGTGCGCCGCGAGTACGAGCAGATCTGGACGCAGCTGGGCGAGCGCAGCATCGAGCAGCTCATCGATCTGCCGCTGATGGAAGACGCGGCCTCGCTGGTCACCCTCGACGCCTTGAGCAAGCTTTTTGCACCGGCTCTGCAGACCGACGCCAACCTGGCCTGCCTGACCATCTGCAAGGCGGTCAGCCTGAGTATGGAGCGCGGCAATTGCGACGCTTCCTGCGTGCTTTATGCCAACGTCGGGCGGGTGGCCGGTCGGCGCTTCGGCGACTATCAGGCGGGCTACCGATTCGGTCGTCTGGGCTGCGAATTGGTCGACCGGCGTGGCCTGACTCGATTCGAGGCGAGCACCTACCTGTGTTTCTCGATGTTCGTTGCGCGCTGGATGAGACCGGTGCGCGAGTCTCGAGAATTGCTGCATCGCGCCTTCGTCGCGGCCAACCGGGTCGGCGACCTGCCTTATGGCGCCTATGCAGGCAATGGTCTGATCTCCGACCTCCTGTTCATCGGCGAACCGCTGCAGGAAGTACAGGGTGAAGCCGAGCAAGGTCTGGCCTACGCACAGAAGGTGCACTTCGGTCTGGTCATCGACTTCATCAGCACCCAGCTGGCATTGATTCGCATGCTGCGGGGACAGACTCCGGTCTTTGGCTGCTTCGACGATGGCCAGTTCGATGAAGCGCGCTTCGAGGCGCACCTGGGCAGCACGCCGGACCTGGCGCTGGCGGCGTGCAAGTACTGGGTGCGCAAACTGCAGGCACGCTACCTGGCCGGCGACTATACGGTGGCGGCAGACTGCGCGGCGCAGGCCAAGGCGCTGATGTGGATCGCTTCGTCATTCCTCGAGGAAGCCGAGTATCACTTCTACGCTGCACTGACCCTGGCAGCCCGTTTTGATCCCGACTCCACCGGGGAGCCGGCTGCGCAACGGCAGGCTTTGGCCGAGCACCATGGCCTGCTGCAAGTCTGGGCGCAGCAGTGCGCGGAAACCTTCGCTTGCCGGGTTGCACTGGTGGGCGCCGAAATCGCACGCATCGAGGGTCGTCCGGTCGAGGCGCAAATGCTTTACGAGCAGTCCATTCAGCTGGCGCAGGATAGCGGCTTCGTCCATCTTGAAGCGCTGGCCAACGAGCTTGCGGCGCGTTTTTACGGCGCGCGCGGCCTCGGCAAGATCTCCCGGCTGTACCTGCAGGACGCTCGCTACGGTTATCTGCGCTGGGGCGCCGACGGCAAGGTACGGCAATTGGAGAGGCGTCACCGGCACCTGCGCAACGATGAACCGGCACCCGGTCTGACCACTACCATCGCCACTGCGGTGGAGCACCTGGACCTGGCCACGGTGCTCAAGGTTTCCCAGGCAGCCTCGGGCGAGATCGTCCTCGAAAAGCTGATCGACATGGTCATGCGCACAGCCATCGAGCAGGCCGGCGCGGAGCGTGGCTTGCTCATTCTCACCGAGGCCGGCGAACCGCGCATCGCGGCGGAAGCGGACACCGGTAATGGCACCACACAGCTGCGCGACGCGCCGGTGAGCGCGGCCGCGCTGGCGGAGTCGGTGCTCTACCAGGTGCTGCGAACCGGGGAGAACCTGTGCCTGGAGGACGCCTCGACCGACCCCGCGTTCGCCGCCGACTCCTACATCCACCAGCGCGGGGCGCGGTCGATCCTGTGCCTGCCGCTGATGAATCAGGCCAAGCTCACCGGCGCGCTCTACCTGGAGAACAACCTCACGGCCGGCGCGTTCAGCCCGGCGCGAATTGCCGTTCTGCGGCTGCTGGCGTCGCAAGCGGCGATCTCGCTGGAGAACGCGCGCCTGTACCGCGATGTTGCCGAACGCGAGGCGAAGATCCGCCGACTGGTGGACGCCAATATCATCGGCATCATCGTCTGGAGTGCCGATGGCGATATCATCGAGGCCAACGATGCCTTTCTGCGCATGGTGGGCTACAAGCGCGACGACCTGGTTTCCGGGCGTGTACGCTGGCACGACATGACCCCGCCGGAGCGGCGCGCGGAAGGCGAAGAGGCCCTCGCCATGGCCGTGCGCACCGGCCGTGCGCAACCCTTCGAGAAGGAATACATCCGCAAGGACGGCAGCCGCCTGCCGGTGATCGTCGGCCTGGCTGCCTTCGAGGCCAGTGTGCAGGAAGGGGTCGCCTTCGTGCTCGACCTGACCGAACGCAAGCAGGCCGAGGAGCAGGTCCGCGATGGCGAGCGGCGCTACCGCGAGGTGCAGATGGAACTGGCCCATGCCAACCGTGTGGCCACCATGGGGCAACTGGCGGCGTCCATCGCCCACGAAGTGAACCAGCCGATCGCCGCCACCGTGACCAATGCCAACGCCGCGTTGCGCTGGCTGGGCGCGCAACCGCCGGAACTGGGCGAGGTGGGCCAGGTGCTGGGGCGCATTATCAAGGATGCCAATCGTGCGGCGGACGTGCTGGGGCGCATCCGCGAGCTGATCCGCAAGACGCCGCCGCAGAAACAGCCGGTGGACGTCAACGCGGCGGTGCGCGAGATGGTCGAGTTCACCCGCGGCGAAGCCGTCAAGCATGGCGCTGTGGTGCGTACACGACTCGCCGACGGCTTGCCTGCGGTGAATGCGGACCGGGTGGAATTGCAGCAGGTGCTGCTCAACCTGATCATCAATGCCCTCGAGGCCATGGGCGGCATGCCCGATGGGGAGCGCCACCTGCTCATCAGCACCGGGCACGAGCCGGACGGTATGCGGGTGGCGGTCGGCGACAGCGGGCCAGGGTTCGCCGCGGAGAGCGCCGAGCGGGTCTTCGCGCCGTTCTACACCACCAAGGCCACCGGCCTGGGCATGGGCTTGTCGATCTGCCGCTCGATCATCGACACCCACGGCGGTCGCCTGTGGGCCAATGCGAACCAGCCGCGTGGTGCGCTGGTGCAGTTCACGCTGCCGGCGCATCCCGCAACGGGCATTTGAACGTCAGCGCGGCGCTTGACCTTGAGTGAAGCGATTCGGCGCAAAGGTCCGGAGCAGCAGCCTCCGGACCTTTTCGCCTGCAACTGCACGGCGTTACGACGGTCGATCCATCAGCCCTGGATGAACGCCAGCAGATCCGCATTGATGATGTCGGCATGGGTGGTGCACATGCCGTGGGGCAGGCCGGGGTAGGTTTTCAGCGTTCCGCGCTTGAGCAGTTTGATGGTCAGCCGCGCCGAGTCGTCGATGGGGACGATCTGATCGTCTTCACCATGCAGGACCAGGGTTGGCACCTCGATCATCTTCAGATCCTCGGTGAAGTCGGTTTCCGAAAAGGCCTTGATGCAGTCGTATTGCGCCTTGGCGCCGCCATTCATGCCCTGGCGCCACCAGTTGTCGATCACCGCCTCGGATACCTTGGCACCCGGTCGGTTGAAACCGTAGAAGGGGCCGGCGGCCACGTCCCGGTAGAAGTTCGTGCGGCTCGCCGCTAGCGCCTCGCGGAAGCCGTCGAACACTTTCAGTGGCAGGCCGCCCGGGTTCTTTTCCGTGCGCAGCATGATGGGCGGCACGGCACCGATCAGCACCGCTTTGGAGACACGACCACCGCCACCATGGCGCGCGACGTAACGGGCCGCTTCGCCGCCACCGGTGGAGTGGCCGATGTGCACGGCGCCCTTGAGGTCCAGGTGGGCTGCCAGCTCCGCAAAATCGGCGGCATAGGTGTCCATATCATTGCCCACGGTGGACTGGCTGGAGCGGCCATGACCACGCCGGTCGTGGGCGATCACGCGATAGCCCTTGTTGAGGAAGAACAGCATCTGGTTATCCCAGTCGTCGCCGGACAGCGGCCAGCCGTGATGGAACACGATGGGTTGGCCGGTGCCCCAGTCCTTGTAGAAAAGACGCGTGCCGTCCTTGAGCGTGAGGTATCCCGAGCCCTGATCCCGGCGGCGTGAACTACCGCTCGCAGGTACTTCGGCTTTGCTCGTTTGACCCGCCAGGGCAGGCACGGCCACTGCCAGTGCGGCAGCCGCCACGCCGGCGTTCATCAGGGCGCGGCGGGTGGTTCCTTTGGTTTCGTCGGTCATGGTGAAAGCTCTCGTCTGGGTACCGCTCCTGCGGCGAATGAGGGCCGGTACGACCTGTCTCGTGAAGCGCACAGGGCTTTTCGCAATAAGGCCGAAGTACCGGTCCGCAAACCCTATTCCCAGGCAATAGCCCGCACCATCGTCCATGGGTATCGCGCAACCATACTTAGGTTTCGCGGATGGCCTGGAAGGTTGCACCATGGGATTGCTGGCGAGGTCATCTCCCCTGCGTCGGGGAGCAAGGCGGGGCCCGGAAACCCGCTGGCGCATCTGCTTGTTTCGCTCATTTTTTGCGCCCGGCGCTGTATCTCGGCTGGGCGCCTTCGCGAACCGATGCACAACCTGTACGATCGCCATTTCGGACTGCCGGTACTGCCCAAACACAACGCATAACAAAGGGAATATCAATGCATCAAGTTGCGCAATGTTATCTTGGCGTATGGAAGCGGCGTTTGATCCAGCACCGCTCAGGGCGTTCGGACAGCGAAACGGCCGTGTATTGGCTACAGACACCACGACTGTTTGCCGACCTGCGAATCCCCCCCAATCCGCTCCCAAGTCTGGCGCTCGAGGAACTCAGCCACTCTCAACATCTGGCGTTGTGTGAACAGAAAGGTTTCGCCGGGGTGACCCGGATAGACGCCGACATTTGCCAATGGCATCGCAAAATGGACTATCAGCCGGTCAGTGGCGCTGAAGACATTGGTCGCATGCACTTTGAAACCAGTGAGTGTCTGATCGAAACCGCTCTGGACGAAAGCTACTACGAAATATGGGAACGCTTGCCCGACTCCCTTGGCGCTTGTCGTGGCCAATGGTTGCAAGCGACGGATGATCCATCGCGTCAGGGCTGTCTGCTATTGGCCGGGGACTATTTTCTGTTCGCCGCCAGCCGCCCCACACCGCTGACACCGGGCACTCATTTGCGCGAAAAATTCAGCCAACCCGAAAGCTCAATAAACCCTGCTTCCCTGTTTGCCTGCGAACTGTCTTTTGGCCGGCATCACGCCGGAGAAACCCTGTGGAAAATCGAGTGCTCAACGCTCCCCGCCAAAACCGGCCAATGCCTGCTGCCATCATCGGTGGACCCGTTTGCCCCGGATATTTTCGCCAATGAAGCCGTCATGTCTTCACTCGGCACATTCATTCCAGCTGGCGGTTGGCGCTGTGCGCCTGATCCGTGACATACAGCAGGCCTGCGCTATCACCCTGATGCCGATCCGTTAAGCCAAAACGCGATCCATGTAGCAGCTGGCGAAGCCTGCGTTCGACTGCGCAGCAGTCGYAAAGTCAGCCTATGCGGTGTGTCAGAC
>NZ_JBFREX010000031.1:0-73830 GCF_052114525.1 Pseudomonas sp. KB_15
GTGTCAGACCCAACGCGCACCCAGGGTTTACGACTGCTGCGCAGTCGAACGCAGGCTTCGCCAGCTGCTACAGGGTATGTGTCGCTGCCGGCAGGCTGATCGCAGGCAACCCGGTGAGGTTCCAGGCACTGGTATGGCTGAGCGGCGCGGCGCGCATCGACTGCTGTGGTGGTAATCGTCACGCTGGGCGAGACCCGGTAGTCATAGTGCTCCGTGACATACAGCGGGCCCGCGCTATCACCCTGATGCCGATCCGTTAAGCCAAAACGCGATCCATGTAGCAGCTGGCGAAGCCTGCGTTCGGCTGCGCAGCAGTCGTAAAGTCAGCCTATGCGGTGCGTCAGACCCACCGCGCCCCCAGGGTTTACGACTGCTTCGCAGCCGAATGCAGCCGAATGCAGCCTCGCGGGCTCGGCAGCTGCTACAGATTGCATTATTAGCCGAATACCGTTGTATTTTTGGCCGGTGGGGAGGGCGTTGTAATCGGCGGTCATTTGCTGGAATCGGTTGTGCCGTTCCAACAGTTCGGCGGGCGAAAAACAGGCTTGAGCTCCAACGAGCTGTGGCATCGAACTGTAAATGCACTTTTATAAAGCGCTATGCGTAACAGCGTGCACCAGTCGGAAGCGCCGCAAAGCGCTTTCGCCTGTGGACAGCAGTCGCCGTGACAATCMCCCCTGGTTCAAGACTCAGTGTTTCCAGATAGTTGAAGTCTCTCTGTTGCTGGCTGGCACAAAGGCTGCAAGGTTGACATCAGGTCCACCTGGAACGCATTCGTGTGGACAGCCCCCTCGGTCAACGACGATCGATTGGCCGAACAGGTCGTGGGCAACATCGGTGGATCAGGCATAGACGCCTGTTTCAACACCACAAAAAAACAGGCAAAGACGCCTGGAACCGCAAGGTTTCAGGCGTTTTTTTTTGCTTTTAAAACCGTGATTGGCTMGGGCTGGGTGCTTTCTATGAATTCCAATGTTGCCACGTTGAACAAGATGCAAACGCTGATCGTGATCGGTAATGGCATGGTCGGACATCATTGTGTCGAACAGCTGATCGAGCGGGGAGCGCTTGACCATTACCGGCTGCACGTCTTCAGTGAGGAACCGATGCGTGCCTATGACCGTGTGCATCTTTCCGAGTACTTCTCCGGTCGTGATGCCGAGTCGCTGGCGCTGTCTGATGCGTCGCTGTACCAGACGCCCGGCGTTACGCTGCATTTGGGTGTGCCGGTATTGGAAATCGACCGCGTCCGTCGCCAGGTGATCACCTCGCAAGGTTGCGTCACGTATGACAAGTTGGTCCTGGCCACCGGGTCTTATCCGTTTGTTCCGCCAATCGAAGGCGCCGAAGGTGAATCGCGTCTGGTCTATCGCACCCTGGAAGACCTCGATGCCATTCGGGCTGCGGCGGCCAATGCCCGGCGCGGCGTGGTGGTCGGCGGAGGCTTGCTGGGTCTCGAAGCCGCGAACGCGTTGAAGAGCCTGGGCCTTGAAGCCCACGTGGTGGAATTCGCGCCGCGCTTGATGCCAGTACAACTGGATGACCTCGGTGGCCAGGCGCTCAAGGCGCAGATCGAACGATTGGGCGTCGGTGTACACCTGTCCTGCGCCACTCAATCGATCAGCGCGGGCGAGCAGTACCGCTATCGCATGAATTTCGCCAATGACGAATTCCTCGAAACCGACCTGATCGTGTTTTCCGCCGGTATCCGCGCTCAAGATGCGTTGGCCCGTCAATGCGCGCTGGAGATCGGTCCGCGCGGTGGCGTGGTGATCGACGACACGTGCCTGAGTTGCGACCCGAACATCTACGCCATCGGTGAATGCGCATCATGGAACGGCAGCCTGTTCGGCCTGGTCGCGCCGGGCTACCAGATGGCGCGCAGCGTCGCGGCCCGTCTGTGCAACGAAGTCGCCGAGCCGTTCACCGGTGCCGACATGTCGACCAAGCTCAAGCTGCTGGGGGTGGATGTCGGCTCCATCGGCGACGCGCACGGCAGTACCCCGGGCGCGCGCAGCTATCAGTTCATCGACGAAACCAGCGCCAGCTATCGGCGCCTGGTGGTGGACGCCAGTGGCAAACACGTCCTCGGTGCAGTGCTGGTCGGTGACAACAGCTATTACGACACCCTGCTGCAATACATGCAGAACGGCATCGCCTTGCCGTTGGAACCGGCCAGCCTGATTCTGCCGTCCACCGAAGGCGCACCGACCCTGGGCCCGGGTGCGCTGCCCGAGTCGGCCACGGTGTGCTCCTGTCATAACGTCACCAAGGGCGCGATCTGCACGGCCATCGACGGAGGCTGTACCGACCTGGGCCAGCTCAAGTCGCAGACCAAGGCTTGCACCGGCTGCGGCGGCTGCGCCGGCCTACTCAAGCAAGTGTTCGAGCATGAGTTGATTGCCCGTGGCGTCAGTGTCGACAAGAGCCTGTGCGAACACTTCGCCTATACCCGCCAGGAGCTTTATGCGCTGGTGCGGGTAGAAGGGATGATCACCTTCGAAGAACTGTTGACCAGGCACGGCCGCGGCCATACCGGTTGCGACGTTTGCAAGCCGGCCGTGGGTTCGATTCTCGCCTCGTGCTGGAACCAGCCGATCATGGACACGTCGCTGGTGCCGTTGCAGGACACCAACGACACCTTCATGGCCAACATGCAGAAAAACGGTACCTATTCGGTGGTGCCACGCATCGCCGGGGGCGAGATCACAGCCGACAAGCTGATCGCGATTGGTGTGGTGGCGAAGAAATACGACCTCTACACCAAAATCACCGGCGGCCAGCGGATCGACCTGTTCGGCGCACAATTGCATCAGTTGCCGGATATCTGGTCCGAGTTGATCGAGGCCGGTTTCGAAACCGGGCACGCCTACGGCAAATCGACCCGGACGGTGAAGTCCTGCGTCGGCAGCACCTGGTGCCGTTATGGCGTGCAGGACAGCGTGAAAATGGCCCTGACCCTCGAGGATCGCTACAAAGGCCTGCGCTCGCCGCACAAGCTCAAGTTCGCGGTCTCTGGCTGCACCCGTGAATGTGCCGAGGCGCAGAGCAAGGACGTGGGCGTGATTGCCACCGAGAACGGCTGGAACCTCTACGTGGCGGGTAACGGCGGCATGCGTCCACGCCACGCCGAGCTGTTCGCCACCGACCTGGATGATGAAACCCTGATCCGTTACATCGACCGGTTCCTGATGTTCTACATCCGCACCGCCGACAAATTGCAGCGCACCTCGGTCTGGCGTGAAAGCCTGGAGGGCGGCCTGGATTACCTCAAGGACGTGGTCATCAACGACAGCCTGGGGCTTGGCCTTGAGCTCGAATCGCAGATGCAACGGGTGGTCAACCGCTACGAATGCGAATGGGCCAACGCCCTGAAAGACCCGGAAAAGCTCAAGCGATTCCGCACCTTCGTCAACGATCAACGCCCGGACCCGGACATCCATTTTGTCCAGGAACGCGGTCAGCGCCGGCCGATCATGGCCGCTGAACTCCACCTTATCCCTGTCATTGAGGAGATTGCCTGATGAGCCAGTCCGATACCCAGCGAGCCTATTCCTGTTCCTCCCAGGTCAATCCACAAGCCTGGCAAACGGTGTGCCGCCAGGAGGATCTGGTGAGTAACTCCGGCGTTGTCGTCTGGCTCGATGGTGCACAAGTGGCGCTGTTCTACCTGCCGGCTGCCGAAGGCAAGACCCTCTATGCCATCGATAATCATGACCCGCAATCCGGGGCGAATGTCATCGGTCGCGGGCTGATCGGCAGCATCAAGGGCGATCTGGTGATTGCCTCGCCACTCTACAAACAGCATTTCCGCCTTGAGGACGGCAGTTGTCTGGAGTATCCGCAGCAGCGCCTTCGAGTCTGGCCGGTGCGCCTGAACGCAGGCCAGGTGGAAGTCGCGGTGGCCTGACCACATGGATTTTGACGGGGTCTGAACGCTCATTCAATTAATGATGTAGCCAGGCTCCGGCGACGTCGATGATCAATGACAAACAGTATCGGAGGCTCGTATGAAAACAGCCGCACAACTGCTGAAGCTGAAGGCCGTGCAGAACCGGCGGGTGCATAGCATCGCGCCAGACCAGATGGTGCTTGAAGCGTTGAAGATAATGGCCGAAAAAAATGTCGGTGCTCTACCCGTCATGGAGCAGGGACAGGTGGTCGGCGTTATCAGCGAACGCGACTATGCGCGCAAGGTCGTTCTACAGGGGCGCTCTTCGGTCGGTACGCCGGTCCGGGCCATCATGAGCGCGCCCGTCGTGACAGCAGACAGTCAGCAGAGCATTGAGCGTTGCATGGCGGTCATGACCGACAGTCATCTGCGCCATCTACCGGTGGTGGAGGGCGACCAACTGATTGGTCTGTTATCGATTGGTGATCTGGTCAAAGAAGCCATCGTCGAGCAGGCCGAACTGATCCGGCAACTGGAACACTACATTCGCGGACATTAGAACGACCGGGGCAGGGTGGATCGAAGGCTAATGAATAAGGCATGGCGTTATATGCGTTGCACGATCTGGCAACGCTGAAGGAACACCCAGTGCTGCCTGCCGCAGTAACTCTGAATAGACCAACCGTGCCTATAACTGCGTGTGTAGCAAGCCCAACAGGAATTAATGAATTAAATTTAATAATGTAGTGATTTTGAGTTAACCAACGCCTGTTGCTCACTTCGTATATTCCAGCCACACGCCGGCTGATCTCCCTTCGAAGGCGCACGAAAATAAAAGGTGGAGTTGACGATGAACACTTACAAAATTGCAGCGGTTCCTGGTGACGGTATCGGCGTGGAGGTGATCGACGCCGGCGTTGAAGTGCTCAAGGCACTGGCCGAATGTTCGGGCACCTTTGCCCTGGACTTCAAGCACTTTGACTGGAACTCTGACAACTTCCTCAAAAACGGCCACTACATTCCCGAAGGTGGCCTGGAAGAGCTCAAGACTTTCGACTCCATCTTCTTTGGCGCCGTGGGTGCGCTCAATGTGCCGGACCACGTCTCCCTCTGGGGCCTGCGCCTGCCGATCTGCCAAGGCTTCGACCAATACGCCAACGTGCGTCCGGCTCGCGTGTTGCCGGGCGTGAAAAGCCCACTGCACAACGGCCACGAGATCGACTGGGTGGTGATCCGCGAAAACTCCGAAGGCGAGTACTCCGGCAACGGTGGCCGCGTGCATCGTGGCTTGCCGGAAGAGGTGGCCACCGAGGTGTCGGTGTTTACCCGTGCCGGTGTCGAGCGAATCCATCGCTTTGCCTTCGAGCTGGCGCGTACCCGGCCACGCAAGCACCTGACCATGGTCACCAAGTCCAATGCCCAGCGCCATGGCATGGTGCTGTGGGATGAGATTTTCTACGAAGTGGCGAAGGACTTCCCTGACGTGAAAATCGACAAGGAACTGGTAGACGCCGTGACCACCCGCATGGTGCTCAAGCCATCCACCCTGGATGTGATCGTGGCCACCAACCTGCACGCCGACATTCTCTCAGACCTGGCTGCTGCGCTGTCGGGCAGCCTGGGCATCGCGCCCACCGCCAACCTCAACCCGAGCAAGAAATTCCCGTCGATGTTCGAACCCATCCACGGTTCCGCATTCGACATCACCGGCAAAGGCGTGGCGAACCCCATCGCGACCTTCTGGACCGCCGCCATGATGCTCGAACACCTGGGCGAGGTGCAGGCATCTCGTCAGTTGATGTCGGCCATCGAAGCCGTGACCGAGGCGGGCGTGCATACCCCTGACCTGGGCGGCACGGCCACCACTCGCCAGGTGACCGATGCAGTCATTGCGCTGCTGCGACGTTAAACACTTCCTTATCGTGATATAGCGCCACAGGGGTTGGTCACCCGGACCGAACTCCTGGGCATTCCTGACAACAATAAAAACTCAGGGTCCGCCATGAAACGCATACTCGGCAAACTCTATGTACAAGTACTCATCGCAGTCGTACTCGGCGCAATCGTCGGGGTGCTGTTTCCCGAAACAGGAACAGCGCTCAAACCCATCGGCGACGGCTTTATCAAACTGATCAAGATGCTCCTCGCCCCGGTGATCTTCCTGACGGTAGTCAGCGGCATCGCACGCATGGAAAACATGAAGGAACTGGGGCGTGTGGGCGTGCGCGCATTGCTCTACTTCGAAGTGGTGTCCACCTTGGCCCTGGCCATCGGCCTGATCGTGGTGGATGTGTTCAAGCCAGGTGCCGGCATGAATATCGACCCCAAGGCACTGGACACATCCAGCATTGCCACATACACCACCCAGGCACCGCACAACTCGTTCATGGATTTCATCCTGAGCATCATTCCGGACACCATCGTCGATGCTTTCGCCAAGGGGAATGTGCTGCAGATTCTGCTGTTCTCTATCCTGCTGGGCGTAGCCCTGGCCAATGCCGGCCCCCGCGCCAGGATCTTCATCGACGTCATCGACAGCCTCATGCGCGGCATGTTCAACATCGTCAACATGGTGATGCGTCTGGCGCCCATCGGCGCGTTTGGGGCCATTGCTTTCACCATCGGTAAATACGGTTTTGGCTCGATGTTCTCGCTGGGCAAGCTGATGGCTTGTGTCTACCTGACCTGCGTCGTGTTCGTGATTTTCGTGCTGGGGCCGATCTGCCGCTACAGCGGGTTCAGCTTGTGGAAGTTCCTGCGCTACATCAAGGAAGAGCTGTTCACAGTACTGGGCACCAGTTCCTCGGAGTCAGTGCTGCCACAGATGATCACCAAAATGGAAAAGGCAGGGTGCTCCAAGCCGGTGGCCGGCATGATGATTCCCGCCGGGCTGAGCTTCAACCCGGACGGCCAGGCCATCTACTACACCATCGCTGCCATCTTCGTCGCTCAGGCGACCAACACGCCATTGACCTTGACCGACCAGTTGATTGTCCTGGCGGTGTTGATGTTCACCTCCAAGGGTTCGGCGGGGGTGAGTGGCTCGGGCTTCATCATCCTCGCCGCGACGCTGGCCTCCCTGGGCAACATTCCGGTGTCAGGCATGGTGCTGCTGCTGGGCGTCGATCGATTCATGTCCGAGGCCCGCGCCATTACCAACACCATCGGCAACGGGGTAGGTTGCCTGGCCATTGCGAAGTGGGTGGGGGCGCTGGATACAGCCAGGCTGAGACGGGTGCTGGATGGTGAAGAGCAGGTGGTGGAGGAGGCGGTAGTCGCCAAGGCTTCGAGCTTCACCTTGCAGCCTGAAAATGCCCATCCAATGGGTGGTGTGAAAGCCGCCACCCGCATCTGATCAAAGGGTCGTGATTCAGCTGTCGATTCCCCGGTGGAGTCGACAGCTTTTTTTATGCGCGGTCTTCGATGTTATCGATCTGCTTGAAACGTTGGATCAGAAAGTCGATCAGGCTGCGTACCCGGGCTGACAGGTGCAGTTGCTGCGGGTAAACCGCATACACGTCTGCGCGGGTAGGGGTATGGTCCTCCATCACCAGGCGCAGCCGCCCGCTGCGCACATAGCGGGCGATGTCCCACTCGGCGCGCAGCAGCAAACCGTAACCCTCCAGCGCCCAGTTCAGGGCGACCTCACCGTCGTTGCAACCCAGCGCTCCGCGGACCTTGATGGTCTCGGTCCGCCCGCCGTTGTCGAAGTTCCATACACCGTAGGGGGCTTCGTTCTGGCGAATGAAAATGCAGTTGTGGTTTTGCAGGTCGGAGAGTTTCTCCGGGGTCCCATGCTTGTCCAGATAAATCGGCGACGCGCACAGCAAGCGCCGGTTTGAGGCAATCTTGCGGGCATGTAGCGCAGCGTCCGGCAGAGTGCCGAAGCGAATGCCCAAGTCGAAGCCGTGGGTGGCGAGATCCAACGGGTGGTCACTGATCTCCAGCTGGATTTCCACCTCCGGATAACGGGTGTAGAAAGCCGCCAGCGCAGGGCCGATATGCCGACGGCCGAAACCCAGTGATGCGTTCACCCGGATCAGCCCCTTAGGCGTGGCGCGGCTGCTGCTGACCAGCTGCTCCATTTCGTCGACTTGGGTAAGAATGCGCGCGGTATGCGCGTAATACAGCTCGCCCTCGGGGGTAAGGCTCATGGAGCGGGTAGTGCGGTTGACAAGCTGGACCCCCAGCCGTGCCTCCAGCGAAGCCAGGCGCTTACTGACGGCCGGTGGCGTCACGCCAAGCTCCCTGGCGGTGGCGACCAGGCTGCCCTGTTTAGCCAGCAGGTAGAAAAAACCCAAGTCCTGGGTGTTCGTCATTCATGACTCCAGATTAATTATCGCGTTACTTTCAGGTAAACCATCGCTTCCGTTTCAATACATATACTCCAGCCGATCCTGCGCGAAAAGCCTTTGTGTCTATGCAGTTTTCTCAGACGTGAGCGATTGGCCGGGCACGAGCCGTGAGGATCGTGGGCCTGGTTTTTCCTGAGAGGAGGGTGGTTGATGGGTGATGGAAGGACTTGCAGTCCAGGAGTGCCAGGAAGGCTCAGGGCATTTGCAGGAAAGGGTGTTGCTGAGGGCATTACGGGGGATCGGGAAGCACAACCTGTGGCGAGGGAGCTTGCTCCCGTTGGGGCGCGAAGCGGCCCTGCTCTTTGTTTAAAAAGAAGGGGTCTGCTGCGCAGCCCAACGGGAGCAAGCTCCCTCGCTACAGGTGATCTGTTCGTCCTTAAGTGAACAGAATTACCCACCCGCGGATCATTTAATGAAGCGTACCTGCGCGTTGATCTTCTCGATGATCGACCCTTTGCGCTCGTTGAAGCGCGCCTTGTTCTGCTCGAAGAGGTTGTTGCCCTTGGTGTCGATGGAAATGATCAGCGGGCCGAACTCGCGTACCCGGTTCACCCAAAGGGTTTCCGGCATGCCCAGGTCTTGCCACTCGGCGCGTTCGATTTCCTCCACCTTGGTGGCGGCCAATACCGCGCAACCACCCGGGAACACCGCATGCACCGCCTTGTTTTCCAGGCAGCCAGCGGTTGTTTCAGGCCCCATGCCGCCTTTGCCGATGATCAACTTGACCCCGGTTTGTTCGATGAACTGCTTCTCGAATTTTTCCATGCGCATGCTGGTGGTCGGCCCAATGGACACCATCTCGAAATTGCCGTCATCTTTCTTGCGCACGATGGGGCCGGCATGGAAAATCGCGCCACCGCGCAGGTCTACCGGTAGCTCGCGCTTGAGCTCGATCAGACGACGGTGCGCCACGTCACGGCAGGTCACCAGTTGGCCTGTGAGGTACACCACGTCACCGACGTTCAGACCGGCCAGGTCCTCGTCCTTGATAGGGGTATTAAGGACTTTAATCACAGTACTACTCCTTCATGGGAGAGGATGTCGTAGGAAAGGTCGGCGTTGATGCGGATCTTGCCGCGCCGATGTGCCCAGCAACCGGTGGACACGGCCACGCCAATGGTGGACGGGTGACGAGCCGATGACTCAATGTTCACCCCCATCACACTGCTGTTACCGGTCAGGCCCTGCGGGCCGATGCCCACCTCGTTCAACCCGTCCTCCAGCAATTGCTCCATAAGTGCCGCGCTTTCGTTCGGGTGGCTGGAGTCCACCGGGCGCAGAATCGCCCGCTTGGACAAACGGGCAGCCGTCTCCACCGACGTCGAGACACCCACGCCAACCAACAGTGGCGGGCAGGCATTGACACCGCGCGACGTAATGACGTCAAAGACAAACTCGGTGATGCCTTCATAACCCTGACCAGGCATCAACACCTTCGCCGAGCCAGGCAACGTGCAACCGCCACCAGCCATGTACACATCGATCAATGCATAGTCGGCATCCGGAATGATCTCCCAGTCGAGCCACGGAATCTTCGAGCCAGTGTTGGTGCCGGTGTTCTTCTCAATAAAGGTCTCCACCGCGTTATGGCGCAGTGGTCCCTTGATGGTGGCCTCGCGCGTGGCGTTTTCCAGAATGCTCTCAAGCTCTCCCAACAGCGGGAACCGGGCRCCGGCGCTGATGAAGTACTGAATCACCCCGGTGTCCTGACAGCTGGGCCGATCCAGCTTGTCGGCGTAGTCCTGGTTCTCGGCCATGGAGTCATAGACAGCAATGGCCAACGGATTGGTTTCCGCTGCGCGCAACTGGGCAGTCTTTTTCTTCACGTCGGTGGGCAGGCGCTTGCCAATGTAGGCCGTGAATTTGGCCATCACATCAGTCAGCGAATCAACGGCTGAGTCTTTATCCACTTTCATTTCCTCACTGCATCTCAAGGCTTGTTTTTTTGTTTTGGAGCTTTTGGTTGTGCGAAAGGACGCTGGCATGCCCAAGGAGTAATTCCATATAGAGCATGTGGTTAATGCGCTGAATTAAAATTATCAGTTCAACTGGAGGGATTGAATGGGGTCATGGTTATTACACTCTTTACTTAAAGTTAATTATTGGAGGTAAACCAGAGAGCCGGTTTGTGGGGTTGGAATGACGCGTGAAATGGCTTTTACGAGGGATGTGAGGTGTGAATCGGGCGTGGGGGTAGTAAGTGAGAACCTGGCATCTCAAAAGTAGGCATCGATTTTCTGATGCCCACCAAGAGTTTTCTGCCGGGTCTCATCCTGGTGTTCGGTGCCGTCCGCTTGCTGCCGAGCGAAGAGCGTCCAGATCCTCGCCACCGAGGATCGGACCAGCACACTGGACATCAAAACCTCGGAGGGCTGCCGAATCAGTGGAAACGGTAGACCGCAATTTCTCCCCTCAGAGTTGGTAAAGCGTAGTGTCCGTTACGGGGGCGCATTGCAGCCTTTCGCGACAGGCATTTCGTGCAGCGGAGTGTTCTGGAAAAGATCGGCAATTTGAAAAACCTGAGCCGGTCGATGTCGAGAATCYCAAGGAGTTAACCAGATACTCATGGCCAGAATCTGACCGGGAACGGATAGCACGAGTATCCATACTTTTGACATTGACTGATGGCTGCATGCTGCAAAGTCGGGAGTGACACTGGAAGCACCACGTAGCCAAAGGTGACAATGCACAATAGCGCGGCGATATAAATTGTTATTTTTGTTTTCATGATCATCCATTGCTGAATGGCAAGCACGATTGGACGTGTGATGCTGATCCGGGCTGGTCATTTAGCCGAGGGTGGCGACGCTGCGTAGAATCAACCGCACCAGTAAGGTCTGACTGGTGACCCCGGTTTTCGAGAAGATCGAGCGCAGTTGCGCACGTGCCGTGTTGCGACTTATGCCGAACTCATCAGAGGCCTCATCAATGGTCTGGCCATTGGCCAACTGAAAGGCCAGGTGAGTTTCGGCAGGTGTAAGGTCGAACAACGACCGGACGATCTCCTGAGGCGCGCTGGATTTATGTTCGGGATCGCTGATGAAAATGACGACTGCCGGACAGTGTGTCCCTTCGCTCCATTCGCTCTGCGTTACGCGGCGGACGATGATGCCAAGGTCGCCACGCCCGGAAGGGCGCTGTACGCGCATGGCCTTTACCAGCGAGGGGGTCTTGCTCTTCTGCGATAGCAAGGCCTGATCAATCAGTTTGTGGAGCTCCTGGCAGTCCTGCACCGTTCCGACCTGCAGATTGTCGTTGACCAGCTGGATACCGTCCCTTTCCTCCAACAGGCGTTGGGCGAGTCGATTGCTCTGCAGGACCTTGCCATTCTGGTCGAGGATGATGGTGCCCAGAGCCAGTTTGTCGACAGCGCCAGCGTAAAGGTTTCGCTCGCTCTCTATGCGGTTGAGGTACATGTGCAGGAGTACGGTACGTTCCAGGTGCGGAAGGAATGAAGCGAGAAGTTCCTTGTCCTGCTGATTGAATGGGCCACTGGCCTGATCGCGTGAAATGSGAATCCGGCACTTGGAGCCAAGGTTGGTATTGATGTCGGCTCCCAGGACATGGAACACGTTCACCGGTTCGAGGAAACTCTTGTAAAACTCGCATTCCAGCCAGTCTTTCTCTGAAACGAACTCGGTGCAGATGACAACCTGGCGATTGGGCAGGTCGATGAAGGGATCGATGGTGTAGAAGTACTGATTATAGGAGGCTGTAATCGCCGCCGAGGAGCCCGAGGTGGAGATACTCAGTCCGTCCACGTGCTGGCTCGGCGGGCGCAGAGTGAGGGTGGCGTACTTGGCTCTCATTGACCATTTGAGCCGGTCGAGAAACGTGCTCCAGGGAATGTTTTCCAGTGGCCCCTGATAGAGGCTGCCGAGCATCCCGCTGAATTCGTCAAGGCTGAGGGGATGTACCATATGGACCCCGTTTTTATTATTGAGAAAAGTCTATCCGCATAAGCCTGCTGCCCGGCTACCTGTCGGTCGGGCAGCAGGCTCGGGTTGTCAGCGCCCGAGTTTGCGCAGATTGGCAGTGGTAAAGAAGTCTGCCTCGAAACTACTGCTGTTCAGGCGAGCGGGGGGCTGGCCATTGAGCAGGCGGTCGGCAAGGTAGGAGCCGGCGATGAGGTCATGGAATATCGCGACGCGGGCCTGGAAACCTTGCATGTCATAGGCATATACAGTGCTCTGYATGTTGCTTCGCCATAGGTCACCTTTGCCGTCGTAGTTGTCGGCAAGCACGCCGATCCAGGAGTCTTCGTCGAGATAGAGCATGCGCTTGCCATAGACATGGCGCTTGCCGGGTTTGAGGGTGGCTTCGAGTACCCAGACGCGGTGTAACTCGTAGCGCATGTAATCGGGATTGACATGGCCATTTGTGGCCAGTAGCTGGTCGAGTTTGAGGCCTGGATCATCGAGCTTGTTATTGTTATAGGGGATATACATCTCCTTCTTGCCGAGCATCTTCCACTCGTATCGATCAGGAGCGCCGTTGAACAGGCGGTCCTCATCCATCACACGAAAGCCGCCGGCGCCGAAAGGGGTGTCGTAGGCCACGGTGGGTGCTCGTCGTACCCGACGCATTCCCGGGACGTATTGCCAGGCCTGCGATGGCGTGGTCATGGGGTCGGTGAACGAGTGGGCAAGGATTATCTCGCCTTTCTTGCGTACGGGTTCCAGTGTGCTCACCATGGCATATGCCTGTACGCCGCCGAAGGTGCTGAGGCTTTCTTTGGGATCGTCCCAGACCGAGTAAATCTTGTAGTCCATGGACTCGAGCGAGCGTTCGCCATTGGATAGGGTCAGGGCCATGGTATAGATGGCATCCTCCTTCCAGGCCCGGGCTGGCAAATTGAGATTCCACATCAACTCGTAGCCATTTTTGGGAATAGGGAAGGGCGATGCGCCAATGGCATTGGTCACGCCGTTGCCATCACTGATCAGTTCGGCATCGACAGCATTCCTGGCAATGTTGCTCTCGACCCTTTGCGAGTAGCTGAAATCGCGATGGCTGGGATAGATCGGCATCTTGAAGGTCTGTGGATAGCGCTTGAACAGGGCCTTCTGACCGTCGGAGAGCTTGTCGGCGTATTGCGCCATGTTTTGTGCTGTGATGGTAAACAGCGGTCGCTCATCTGCGTAGGGGTTTGGGTACTGGCTGCCGCTGCCAGCGTAGTTCAGCTGGGGGGGCGCACCGCGCCATTTTCCACTCCAGGCCGGGATGCTGCCATCGGCATTGCCGGCCTTTTCTGCACCCATGGGGGTGAGGTCGTGGCCCAGACGTGCGGCTTCTTCGGGGGTCGATTTGGCCAGAGCGACGCCGCTGAGGCTGCCGGCAAGCAACGCGCTGAGCAATAGGGCTTTGTTCTTATGCATTTGGACTCTCCTGCGCACTCGGTTAGAAACTGTACTTGGCGTTGATTGCGAGGTTGTCGCGATCAGCCAGAGGGGTGTCCTTGGCACTGCCAAGGAAGGCGTTGTAGCGTGTTTCCAGCGTGAGGTTGTTGAGGTAGGTCCAACTGACGCCGACACCTAAACGGTCGTCTCTCTCTCCCATGCCGAAACTGCCTAACAGCGAGGAGTTGCCATTGACCGCCTGGCTAAACACAAGGGGAATGCTCATGTCCCAGCCATTGAAGACGTTCAGATAGGCAAATGTGGCGCCTGCGGTATAGCCCCAGGCCGACCTGTCGTTAAAAAGCTTGCCGGTGTTCGAAGTGGTGTAGGGGGCTACCCCACCTGCGCCATCTGGAACGAACACACTGAAGCTTGGGGCCTTGTCGTTTTGCAGGACGCGGTTGTAGCCGACTTCGCCGGTCAGGTTGATGGTGTCGGCCACTGGCGTGTTGCTTAGCACATGGACGAAGGACACCTGACTTTGCAGGGTCTTGCCCCGTACTGAGTGAGGTACCAAACCGGTGTCTACCATTACCGGCTGACCGTCGCGGTAGCTGACCTCACCACTGACGTTGGTTTCGCCAAGCACTGTGGAGAAGCTCGCGCCATACAGGTCGATGTTGTCGAAGTAACGCACCTGGTAGGCGGCATTGTTCCAGTTACTAAGGAAGTCCAACTGCGGCGCCTTGTCATGGAAGCGCACGTAGTACAAACCAAACTCGGTGTTGTTCAGCGACTCGGCCATATAGGTCATGGCCACGCCGTACTGCCCTTTGTCGCTTGGTTTGTCGTCTGCCAGGCGGTGGGTTGCACCGAAGGCATCGGTGAAGCCACCCTTGTCAATGAAGTCGGTTGTCGAGAAAAAACTGCCGACGCCGTCGATTTCGGTTTTCTGCCACTCGTATTGGTAGTAGGCCTGCAGACCGATGGTATCGGTCACGCTTATTTGACCGAACAACTGACCGACCGGCAGGAAGATCTCCTTGACCTCGACCCCTGGGGTATTGGCTTTGGTGGCGTCGGCCGGGCTTTGTGCTCCGGAGATGCCATTGGCGATGTAAAGGCTCTCACCCCAGCTGACCACCTGATCGCCAAGGCGCAGGTTGAGGTCATGTCCGTCCAGATGCCAGCTGCCGTAAACATAGTGGTCGAGCAGGCGGACATCATGACCGTGCTGGTCGATGGTCTCCCTGGAAAATTTATTGGGGCTTGAACACTCTCCACCGACGAAGCAGTTCGAGGTGCCGGTATTGTTGTCGTTGTTGTGGTTGTAGACGTCGTCGTAGAAGCCGCTCGCACGTACGAACACGCCGAAATCCTGTTGCCAGTTGAGATTCATCTCTGTCAGGAAGCTGGTTCGATTGCTGATCAGGCTGCCGCGGGAAAAGGCATTGTTGCCGTCGTCGCCGTTAGCGATCGCCGGGTTGGGGAAACCGTTGGACAAGTGTTTGTCCCGTGATTCGGTGCGCCAGGCCAGACCATAGGTGAGGTTGGTATTCCATTCGACTTTCAGGTCATCACTGGGTTGGAAGCTCAAGGCATGCACTTGTCCAGCCAAGCCACTGGCCAACATGGCCAAGGACAAGCGAGCGGCAGAACGCAGGGGGGGCTGGGCGATTATTGTTTTTATCATGTCGTCCTCTTACCAGGTCCAGGTGTTACCCAGCCGGTATGTGTCGGGGTTTAAACGAAGCGACATGACTATGGAATTCGGGCTTGCACTGCATCATCGTCCTACCGGACTAGACCGCCGGGGAGCGCGTTTTTTCCGTGTCCGGAACCGCCTGTTTCGCAGCTGTGGATACTGAAGGCTCGAGGTAGTCCCCTAGGACGATGCCGGCCTGGTCACGCCAGCAAACAATCGCCGCAACGACCCTCCGCTCGCAGCGGTCGCTGCTCGCTGAATCCGGTGCATTAACCCGAGGATTTCCGGGCGCGAGATGCCGCGTTCAAGACGGCGTCAGAAGTTTTCAGTGGACAAACCGAGGACAACGCAATGATGGATTTCACAGGCAGAACAGTACTGGTCACCGGTGGTGGCGCGGGCATTGGTCGCGCAATTGTCGAAGCCTTTGCCCGAGCGGGCGCGCGCCTTGTGGTCGCGGAGATTGATGTCGCGCGTGCAGCGGACGTTCGCAACTCACTCGAAAGCAGCAGCAACGAGGCCCTGGTAGTGGAGGCGGATGTCACCGACAAGGAGCAGGTGGCTGCACTGGCCGAGCAGATCCAGACGCGTTTCGGTGGGCTTGACGTACTGGTGAACAACGTCGGCGACTCGCTGATGATCGCCAAGCCCTTCGATGTCTACAGCGATGACGATATCGACCGGTTGTACGCCGTCAACCTGCAGCACATTTTTCGCGTCACCCGCGCCATGCTGCCGCTGCTACGGCGTCAGGGTGCGGGCAGCAGCATTATCAGTCTGTCGTCGATCGAGGGTTTCCGTGCCATTCCAAACTGCAGTATCTACGCCGCTTTCAAATCCGCCATCAGCGGTTTCACCAAGAGCCTGGCGCTGGAGCTTGGGCCTGCGGGGATTCGCGTCAACCAGATCGCGCCCGAGTCCACCGAAACGGCGCAGTTGCCGATGTCCATGATGATTGCTGCGGAGCACCAGAGGCTGATCCCACAGTGGATTCCCCTCGGCCGTTTCGGCAAGGCCGAGGACATGGCCGGTGCCGCGCTCTTCCTCGCCAGCCCGCTGTCGGGCTGGGTCACCGGCACTACCCTGCACGTGGACGGCGGTGCTTTGGCCGCTGCAGGCTGGTACCGCGACCCGAACGGTACCTGGACCAACGTACCGGTGATCAGCGGTAACGGTTTCAATTTCTGAGCCCGCGCTAATGAGCTTCGAATGACCACCAAAAATAATAAGGAAGCACAGATGAAATCGGAGAATTCCAGGATCGCGGTCGTCACTGGAGCCAGCCGCGGGGTTGGCAAGGGCATTGCCATTGCCCTTGGTGCTGCGGGCATGACTGTCTATCTCAGTGGTCGCACAGAGGCCGTCAGCAATAGCCAGTTGCGCGGTCAGCCACTGCCCGGCAGCCTGGTTGAAACCGCCGCGGCAGTGACCCGCGCGGGTGGCAAGGGCATTGCTGTGCAATGCGATCACCGAGACGATCAACAGGTACGCAAACTCTTCGCCCGCGTCGAACGGGAGGAGGGGCGTATTGATTTGCTGGTTAACAATGCCGCCTTGCTCCACGAGAACCTGATAGATCCGGGGCCGTTCTGGGACAAACCCCTGGAGTTGGTAGACATCCTCGATGTTGGTCTGCGTTCGGCCTATGTCGCGAGCTATTATGCCGCGCCTCTGCTGGTCCGTAATGGACACGGCCTGATCGCGTTTGTGTCCTCCTTCGGCGCTGGCTGCTACATGCATGGTCCGGCTTATGGCGCACAGAAGGCCGGCTGCGACAAGCTGGCCGCAGATATGGCGGTAGACCTCGAGGGCACCGGCGTTGCCGCGGTATCTCTCTGGCTCGGCCCGCAGCGTACCGAACGCACGGCTATTGCCGGAGCGGAGCGCGCCGACCAATACGATGCCTTCATGGCAATGGCTGAAACTCCGGAATTCAACGGTCGAGTCATATGCTCGCTACTGGATGCCCCGGATCTGACCAGCCTCTCCGGGCAGACCCTGATCAGTGCCGAGTTAGCCCTGGGCTATGGCATCAGCGATGAGGCCGGACGCCAACCGCCGTCCTATCGCGAGATGCTCGGTGCCCCTCGGCAACAGCACCCGGCGCGCGTTATCTGAGCCGCGCGCGCCCGGCATTGCACGGGCGCCCCTTCAAAAAATCAGCCCAATTTCGGGCTCAAGCAGGAGCGAATATCCGATGAAGATTCTTGTAATTGGTGGGACTGGCCTGATCGGAGGTCATGCGGCCCTCTACCTCCAGGAGCTGGGTAACGACGTGACCATCGCCAGCCGCAAACCCGCGGCCGCAAACAGCGCCCTTGCCGAATTAAAACAACTGCAGTGCGACTACATCGCGAGCACCATCAGCCGGGACGAACTGGCCGGCTTCGATGCCCTGGTTTTCGCTGCCGGCAGTGACATCCGCCACGCTCCGCAGGAGGGGGATATCGATGCCCACTGGCAACGCGCGAATGTCGAGGCCATCCCGCGCTTTTTCGAGCTGGCTCGTAGCGCCGGGATCAAGCAGGCGGTTCTGGTGGGCAGCTTTTATCCTCAAGTGGCGCCGGAGCTTATTGACAGCATCCCATACGTGCGCTCGCGCCATTTATCCGATGAAGGTGTAAGAGCCCTGTCCGGGCCGGGCTTCAGGGTCTGCAGCGTCAACGCGCCCTTCGTTGTCGGGATGGTGCCTGGACTCCAGGTGGATATGTTCGAGGCCTACACCCGTTATGCAGAGGGCAAGTTTTCGCCAATGCCGTTCTACGGTCCGGCAGGTGGCAGCAACTTCATCTCTACCCGCTCGCTATCCCAGGCAATCTGGGGTGCACTGCAGCGTGGCGAGTCGGGCAAGTCATACCTTGTCGGGGACGAAAACCTCAGTTACGCCCAGTACTTCCAGGCCTTCCTGCGTGCGGTCGGCAACGATGCCGAGGTACCATCGCTGGACCAGGAACACCCGCTGCTACCGGACATGGCGCTCTATACCGGGCGTGGCAATACAGTAAGCTACCAGCCTGACGCGCAGGACGCCGAATTGCTCGGTTACGTGCGCCAGGATATCCAGCGCGCGGTGAACGAAGTAGTGAGCCAGTACCGAGGATAAGGTAACCGACACCGGCCTTGTCCTGCATGGT
Source organism: Pseudomonas sp. KB_15 (assembly GCF_052114525.1). Lineage (NCBI taxonomy): Bacteria > Pseudomonadati > Pseudomonadota > Gammaproteobacteria > Pseudomonadales > Pseudomonadaceae > Pseudomonas > Pseudomonas sp. KB_15. The sequence continues at coordinate 18,426 of NZ_JBFREX010000031.1, forward strand.
CGGTGTCGGTAGGCGAGTAACACGGTTAAAAGACTCCCCCCGCTTGAAAGGCGGGGGAGCGTCTGAGGCCCGCACAAGGTGCGGGCCTTTTTTATTGGGGCGGGGGACGCCAGGCATGGTGCGTTGCGCGTAATCGCAACCGGGTCGACGGTGGTGGCCAGCTATGGTTTCGAGTGGCGAAGAAGCTCCGGGATCCGCCCGGACTGGTCTCGATACTGGAAACTTAACCAAATAACCTGAGCCGCCGTATACGGAGCCGTACGTACGGTGTGAGAGGACGACGGGAGTCAGATCCCGTCTCCTACTCGCTTTGCCCCATGGTTCAGATGGGCGAACCCGGCAAGCCTTCGTAATAGAATCCGGCAGCCGCGCCGCCATCCACCGACAGCTCGCTGCCGTTGCAATAGCTGGCGTCGTCGCTGGCGAGGAACAGCGTCGCGCGGGCGATCTCCTCCGGAGCGCCAATGCGTTGCAGCGGCACCTGGCGGTATTGGCTGTCCAGCTTGTCGCGTGAGACTCCGGTGGGATTGGACATTTGCGTATCCACCCCGCCCGGATGCACCGAGTTGACCCGCACGCCGTGTGGGCCCAACTCCAGCGCCGCCACCTTGGTCAGCCCGCGCACGCCCCACTTGCTGGAGACATAGGCGGCGAGGGCGTTCACGCCGCGCAGGCCATCCACTGAGGAGATGTTGACGATCGAGCCGGCGCGCTGCTCACGCATGATCGGCGCGACGCTGTGGATACCCAGAAATGTGCCGGTCAGGTTGATCGACAGTGCCCGCTCGAAGTCGGCCTTGGACAGTTGTTCCAGGGAGCCGAATACCAGCACGGCGGCATTGTTCACCAGCACATCGATACGCCCGAAGCGTTCTACTGTCTCGGCAACCAGTTGTTGCCAGTGTTCCTCGTTGCTGACATCCAGGCGACGGAAGCTGGCAGCGTCGCCCAGCTCGCCGGCAAGGGCCTGGCCCTCGGTTTCCAGCAGGTCGGCGATGATCACTTGCGCACCTTCCTCGACGAACAGCCGGCAGGTGTGTGCACCCATGCCGCGAGCCCCACCGGTGACGATAGCGATTTTGTTTGCCAAACGTTTCATGCAGTTTCTCCTCGATTAACCCCAGTAAGCCTGGCCGCCATCCAACGGGATCGTGGCGCCTGTCAGGTAGCGTGCATTGTCGCTGACCAGGAAAGCCACAGTGCGACCGATATCGGATTCGCAATCGCCGACCCGGCGCAGTGGGATGCTGTTGAAAAAGACTTGTGCTTCATGCGGATTGTTTTCGATCCAGCCGCGCAGGCCCGGCGACAACGCATGGGGGGCGATGACGTTGACGCGGATACCATCCACGCCCCATTCGCAGGCGGCGCCACGGCTGAGGGCACGGATGGCTTCTTTGGTCGCGGCATAGTGGCCGTAGCCCGAAGCGTCCCAGCGTACCGCTGCCGAGGAGGCCAGGTTGATCACTGCGCCGTCGCCCTTGAGGTGGGGATGGCAAGCTCGCATCATCCGCAGAGTGGCCATGGGACCGGAGTCGATGCCCAGCATGAAGGCTTCGTCGGTGACCTCGAGGATGCTGCCCAGCGGCACGATGTGAGCGTTATTGACCAGAATGTTCAAGCCGCCGAAAGCCTCTACTACTTCGGCGACGCAGCGATTGATATCGGCCTGGTTCATCACGTCGCATTCCACTGCCAGAGCGGTACCGCCCCGGCGACGGATTTCGTCGCAGGTTTGCTCCAGGGTGGCGCGCGTACGGCCTGCCACGGCGACCATCGCCCCCTCGTTCGCGAGGGCAAAGGCAATACCCTGGCCGACTCCCTGGCCGCCGCCGGTGACCAGGGCTACTTTGCTTTCCAGCATATTCATGTGCAGATTCTCCAGGTGGTATTCAAGCGATGCCGGAAATCAGCTGTGCATTGTCAATGCGCAGTTCGGCGCCGTTGATAAAGCAGGATTCGTCCGAGGCGAGGAACAGAACCAGATTGGCTACGTCCTCAGGCATGCACATGCGCGCCATGGAGTTGTCGCCGATGCCCAGAGCTACCGGATCAAGATCGGGTACCAAGGCCTGTGTCATGGGAGTCCAGATGCCGTCCGGGTGTACCGAATTGCAGCGGATGCGGTAGCCCTGCTGCTTGCAATGTACCGCCACGCTGCGGGTCAGCGCGGTCACCGCGCCTTTGGAACTGCTGTAGGCGCACATCGGCGGCAGGCCGGCGAGGGCCGCGACCGAAGACATCATGACGATCGAACCACCAGCGGCGTTGCTTTTCATCGCCTCAATTGCGTACTTGCAGCCGAGAAAATAGCCGTCGGCGTTGACCCGCATGACTTTGCGCCATTGTTCCAGGCTGGCCTCTTCGATAGTCCCCAGCGGGCAGATCGCTGCATTGTTGACCAGCACGTCCAAGCGTCCGAAGTGGGCCCGGATCTGGGCGTTCGCGCGTTGCCAGTGTGCTTCGTCTGCTACATCCAGTTCGATGAACAGGGCATGTGGACCAATCTCGTCGGCCACCGCCTGGCCGGCTTCGCAGTTGACGTCGGCAACCACGACACGGGCTCCTTCTGCGGCCATCAGCAGGGCATCGGCCTTGCCAACGCCGCTGGCGGCACCGGTAATAAGCACGACTTTGTTTTCAACGCGTTTCATGTGGGGTTCCTTGCAATGGCAGGTCCTGGCTCCAGTCGAGCAGCAGCTCTCGGCAAGTGAAGTGCCAGACGCCCTCTATGCAGGCGAAACGATCGAGATAGCGAATGCCCCAGTCGAGTTTGCGGTTGATACCTTCGGCTTCGTAAAGGTGGTTGGCCACGCAGTAGGTTTGCGCGCCGGCCTCCATGTCGTCCACTTCAGCGAGGTGGTTATGGATGTGATGCTGGGTCCGGCTGTAGTGGCTCAGGCCGTTCATGCTTTCGACTATGGCGGTGATGCCATCGAAGCTGAACCCCGGTCCCTTGAGCGTTGCCTGGGGTGTGAACAGGCGGGTCAGCGCCGCCCAGTCGCGTTGGTCGACTGCCTGAGCATAACGACAGACGAGTTCGTAGAGCGCTTGCTTGTGCGATGCCTCGGACATCCTCTGAGCCTCCTTATTCGTCCTGCGATGGTGCAGGTGCGGTGAAGCTCGCATCCCGGGAGGCACAGAGACATCGTCCAAGGAGACTACCGTCACGCCAAGGGCGTAAAGCTTGCGTTTTGTGGAGGGGGATCTTGTAGTCCGGCCAGACGATGAAGGCGTGTGGGGTGCTACCTATCCTGCGTTCGACCCCTCCGCCATGCACAGGAGCACCACCGATGGTTATTACGCTGGACGACTATCTTGAAATAGAGCAGATCAGGCAGCTCAAGTACCGCTACTTTCGCGCGGTTGATTGCCACGACTGGACTTCATTGGAGACCTGCCTGGCTGAAGACGTGAAGACCTCCCTTGACAGTGGCAAGTACAGCTTCGACTGCCGCACCGCGTTCCTCGACGGGCTCAGGGCGATCATGGACCGACCCACTTTGCTGTGCAAACACCAGGGGCACCATCCAGAGATCGAGATTCTGGGACCGGACAAGGCCAGGGGTACCTGGTACCTGGAAGATCATGTTATTGACCTGGAGGGCGACTGGATGTTGCACGGTACGGCCTTCTACCAGGACGAGTACATCAAGCGCGACGGGAATTGGCTAATCGTTTCTACAGGCTACCGGCGCGTATTTGAAACCCTCACCTCGCCGATTCCTGAACAGCTCAAAGTCACCGCCAGCCTGTTTGATGCTCCCGCTCTTGCGGTTGCACGTCAGGTGTAAACCAGCCAACGGTAAAGCCCGACGCATGGCGTCGGGCTTTACCGTTGCTTGATAAAAACCTGGAAGGATTCAGAGTCGATACTGACTGGTGGGCAGCACGTTGATCTTGTCGAAATCGATAAAAAGCGTCAGATCGGCAACGATGTCGAATCGCCTCAATTTCTTGTGATTGCGGCGCTCAGCCCCGCTTGGCGCCCAAAAAAGGTGGCGTCGGCCAGAGACATTCCAGAACTATAACCACCTCCCCAACGCGGCAACCCGCAAGCGGTACGCCCGGCGGCATACAGGCCGTTGATTGGCTGACGTTTTTCTGTGAGCACCTGGCCCGTCGGCAGAGTATCCAGCCCCCCCAGAGTAAAGTGCGGATAGAACGCATAATCGACTCGGCAATCCAGCGCGACGAAGGGCGGCTCATCAAGTGGTTTGAGCCATTTTTCGGCTTTGTGGAACAGGGGATCGTTGCCTTGGGCCGCGTGGCGGTTGTACAGGGCGACCGTATTGACCAAAGCGTTTTCAGGCAAGCCAAGATCTCGCTCTACCTCTTCCCACGTTTCTCCGGCGGCGGCAATGTCAATGCGTGTGAATTGAGCCGGAGGCTCGTAAGACGAGTTGTCGACGAGAAGATAAATCCGATCACCCGTTTGCCGCATGATGTGATGGCCAACGCGACCGTGATAGCAATCTTCATTGATGAAACGATGGCCACGCTCGTTGACGAAAATACCCCTTACCAGAGATTCGGGGGCATAAAACGGCAAGCTCACAAAAGCCTCGTCCATGTGAATCGATGCGCCCCCCACGCTCATTCCCAGAAGGATGCCCGTACCGTCATCGCCAGGCGTTCCTATGGGCCCATCGGCGCGCAGCAATTGTGGCGCGTGGCGCTTGACCATATCGCGGTTCATCGCGAAGCCTCCGGCGCACAGGATGACGCCATTGCGAGCCCGTACAAAGCGAATTTGACCGTCGATTCGAGCCACCACGCCGTGGACGTTGTTGGCGTCATCGGCAATCAGGGTAAGCACCCGGCTGTCATAGCGAATGTCCACGCCCAGCTTTTCAACGCGAGCGGCAAGCGCATCCATGAGCATGCGTCCGCCGCCCCAGCCGGTCCATTGAGGGGCATGTCCCCGGGGACACGGTTTGGCCTGTTCCGAGAATGGCCATGCTTCTTCGCTGCCAGACCAGATCAGGCAGTCGTCTGTCTCTGGCTCCAACATTTTTTCCGGCAAAAACGTATTTTTGTACATGACCCCTTGTGCGACCAGCCACTCATAGTGGGCAAGGCTGTTCGCAGCATAGAGGCGTACCTTCGACTCGTCGGCGTCGACGCCGCCGGCCATCATCAAGTAACGGAAAAGGTCTTCGGTGTCGTCGTTGAAGCCAGCTTGTTGCTGAGCGGGCGTGCCCCCGCTACCGCCAAGATAGATTTCGCCCCCGGACAAGGCGCTGGTGCCCCCGTTGCCTGAGGCAGCTTCCAGAAGCGTCACGGCTGCGCCGGCACCGGCGGCTTCGATGGCGGCGCAAGCGCCCGCCGCGCCAAATCCGACAATAACGACATCGGTCTCGAAATCCCACTTTGGGACTTGATGGGTTCGACATGGGTGTGAAACAGAAAAACCATATGACATGAACACAGTCCTTTTTTTATATTTTTTAGTCAAAAAACGGTGTCGTAGCGATATAAAGTCTGAGCCATAGCCTGGCTCCGGGCGCTCAGGGCATGAAGTCGCCGCCATTTGCGTCGAGTGCCGCACCGGTAATTGCGTTGGCGTAATCGGATACCAGGAACAACGCAGCCTTGGCGCAGTCGTCGTCGGTCGGCATGCGTCCGAGTGCGATATTGGCAGCGATCGGCTCTATGATTTGCGCTTGCGGCACGTTGAATTCGGCAGCTGCATGCTGGACATAGCCTTGGACCGGCGCACCCCACATCCAACCCATGTAGATGCTGTTGGCGCGGATACCATACTGTCCGAGTTCCCTGGCCAGATACTTGACGGCCACCGCGAGGGCGCCTTTGGACGCCGCATAGCCGGATTCGCCAGGAAAGGGTTTGCGGGTGGCCTGGGTGTTGATCATGACAATCGCGCCGTTGCCCTGCTTTTTCATATGTGGCACGACTTCCTGTGTCAGGTTCATCGTGCCGAGCACGTTGGTGTTGAAGACCTCACGCCAGATATCCAGATCGGCCCCCTCGACCTGCTCGGGGAAGTTGCCATGCACAAAGGCGCTGTTCACCAAGGCGTCGATTCGGCCGAAGCGCTCGATTGTCTGCTCCGCCAGGTACTTGCACTGCGCCTTGTCGGTAATGTCGGTCACCACCTTGAGCACTTGGCAGTCGGTGGCCAGGTCCAGAATCCGGCGTTCTGCCTCATCCAGTTTCGATGCGGTACGTGTGGCGAGGACAACTGCATGTGCGCCTTCGCGTGCGGCATGGATCGCAAGTTTGACCCCAAGTCCCGGACCGACGCCCGATACCACGACTACTTTGTTTCGCATTAGCATTTCAATGTCTCCCGTATAACTATTCGTATCGTGAAATTACGGCATCGAGGAGTGCACGCTAACGCGCCGCCTGGGCAACGGTCAGACGAGAACGCTTCAGATAGAACACGATCTCCCGCTCAACCTGATCAAACGTTTAGTTGTGCGCGGGTTCAAAATACAAACGGTCGGCTGTCTCGATCTTCGTCCGACTGGACTACGTTCTGTACGAAAAGTAAGTCGCAAACATGGTGGAGAGTGGGGGGCGGTGCCCGATACAGGGTTACGCGGTAAACGGAAATCGGAGATTGCTACTGCGCTACCACGAACGTCCCCCTCTACGGGCTGACTGATTTCGTGACGCTACCCGTGCCTGTCAATTTTTGCATCCATCCTGCGGGTCGCCCCATAAACACCTCGATCAAAGGTGTTGCGACGACCGGTTGAATTCGCCTTGCCATCCCTGATCCGAGTGAAACAGCAGCCTTTGAGGCCTGCCACGCTGTTCGTAAGCCATTTCCCCTGCGCCCAGATGTAGGTGATGTCGCCACACCAGAGCTGATTGGGTACCGGCACCTCAAACTCCCGATTCAAGATGTTCGGAATGTCCGGGCGCTCGACCGTCGCTTGTTTATAGGCATGTGAGCCAGGTTGTTTGCTGACTGGTTCCAGCTCCCACTCCGCCAACCATCGTCCCCGGATTCAAAGTGGAATTTGCGATTTTCGCATTGCAACGAAATCGTTTCTGCTGATCGGCTACAGTGCGCAGGTGCTCGAAAATAGGACTGTTGCGAGAGTTGTGGTACTTGCCACATCAACGAAAAGCTTTCAGTAAAAGCTAAAAAAGCCCCCTGGATCGGGGGCATAAAATACCAGATGTGGAGCAACCCGGTCAGTTTCCAAGAGAGTGGTTTAAATGTCTGCAAGAAAATTCTTAAGTTGCACCCTTGAGCAAATTCTCTATGAAGATGAGGTTGCTTAAGTTCAAGAAATTTCTTGCATCTCCAGGCAGTTCGAGTGAGTAGAATCACATTCTTGTAGATGCAAGCGGTCTAAGCTTGCCTATATTTAATGCTTAATTGGATCTGGTGAGAAGGTTTAAACTGCGGCGTCTTTCCCGGATGTGGGTAACTTCCGTTGTGTGGATAATTTAGCCATGGATAAAATTACTTAAATTATAGAGGTGTTGCGTTGCGCTTACTGAACGTGCTGGTTCTGGAAGATAACTCTTTTGAGTTAATGGTCTTGCATAAAATGCTAAATGCCATTCAGGTCTTCAATGTGCTGACGGCGGACAGCGTGGAAGTCGCCCAGCAAGCACTGGCCAATCGAGGGGGTGTCGATATCGCCATTTGCGACTTGCAGATGGACGGCCCGGATGGCCTCGACATGATACGTTTTTTGGCCAAATACCGCTTGGCTCGGGCACTAATCATCCTTAGTGGCACTGACCAAAGCATACTTGACGGTGCGGCCCATTTCGCCCGATCACAGGGCATTCTATTGCTTGGCAGCTTGCGCAAACCCATGTCGCCCGACGCGTTGTGTCAGTTGCTGGAAACTTATCAGGATCTGGTTGCGCGCGGTGTTCAATCAGTGCCGCTGAAGCAGGCTTCACAGCAGTTTTCATTGGAGGAGTTACATCAACTTGCTCCCGGTCAACGCATCGGTGACACGGGTACGTTTGCGCAATGGGTCGCCTATTACCAGCCCAAAGTAAGTTTTGAGGGTCGATTGGCAGGTGTCGAAGCGTTAGTCCGTTGGCAACATCCTATCCATGGGTTGATGTCACCCGGTCAATTCTTGGACGCTGTGGATAGTGCCGGACTGATTGAGCCGTTAACCTGGCGGATGTTGGACTTGGCATTGACGTTGTCCTCGCGAGTGCTGCGTGAGCGTGGTGAGTGCCTGCCTGTCTCGGTCAATATCCCGCCTTCGATGATCGAGCGGGATGATTTTGCTCGACAGATATTGGCACTTTTGGTGCGCTTCGGGCTACCAGCCAACGTGCTCACGTTGGAGATTGTAGAAAGCCCGTTGTTGCAGGCCAAGACGGCACACCTGGAAGGTTTATTGCGCTTGCGCATGCAGGGCTGCCATCTGTCGATTGATGACTTTGGAACCGGCGCGTCGAACATTCAGCGTTTGCTGCAACTACCATTTTCCGAGTTGAAAATTCCTGCGGAGTTCGTGCGTGGCATTGGCGACGATGGACGTAAGTCCTCTGTGGTCGCCGGCGCTCTGATCATGGCGCAAAAAATGGCCTTGAGCGTGGTGGTCGAAGGTGTGGAAACAGCGCGTGACTATCGAGCCTTGCAGGCATTGGGAGAGCCGACCATACAGGGGTATTTCATTGCGCGACCGATGAGTGAGGTCGACCTGTTGTGTTGGATTGAGGAGCGCACCAAGTTCGGCGGCATAGTTAGGGTAGTGTAAGCGCGCGTAGTGCCTCAAACACCAGTCTAAACGCCCTTCGTGCAGGTTAAGATTTTTCTTGCAGACACAAGCACCGCGTGCTTGGAAACTGAGTATGTAATTTTCCTCGCTTGGGATTATCAAGCTCCTCAATTATTCCGTGGCTCAGCAGGTTTCAGAGGATATTAATTGTGATAAACAAAGTAATGGCAGTGCTTTTGTGCCATGTATTTCTGTGTGCCAGGGTCGGGGCGGTTGAGTCACAGAACATCATTTTACTCGAAGAACTGTTGTTTACGCCTGCGCTCAACGTTGCGGAGCGCTATGAAGATAACTTTCGAATTGTTGAGATTAATGGCGAGCTTTCTTGGGACCCATTGTTTTCACCTGCGCTAACCCTAAGGACCTATGAGTACTATCGCGATTCGGGGGAGGAGGGTTTACGCGCTCAATGCGCGAACGGCCCTGGGGCAATCGGATGCTTCTGGTCGCTGTGAGCAACTGAATTCCAATCAAGCGCGGGGGCTTTTTGCATAGTCCGGCGATATGCAGGCTGTCTGGACCTCCTCACGGCGAAAGCTCGCTTCTATTGGTCTGTGGTTGGCGACTTACCCTCTTGCAGCAAGATCGACAGGCTTTGCATGCAGCTGGAGATTGCGTCCCCCGGGACCTGCAGCGCCTCAGCATCCACGTTGTCTCGGCAAGCTATTTCCATATTGGTGCAACTGATATTGAGCGCTTCATATTTAAGTATCAGTGCGCTGCCCCTGATCTGATGGGCGAGCCTGGCTAGTCCTTTGGTGTCACGATGATCGAGTAACTTTTGCAGTTCAAGCAGGTTGTACGCAGTACTGCGCTCCAACTCCGACCAGAGGGCATGCATCGCTGTCTCATCTGCTGCAGTCAAGTGCATCAAGTGGGCGTGAAGTTGAGTGCTTGACAATTCGCCATCATTGAACTCATCGGTATGCTCGCCGCAGAGTGAAAGCAATCGGTTACTCAGGGTGCTCAGGCTGATGGGTTTGAACAGGCAGTCATCCATCCCCGCATCCAGGCAATTTTGCCGTTCTTCAGGTACTGCGTTGGCAGTAAAGCCCAGCAGCAGGCAGCCTGGTTCGTTTCTTCGCTGTTCTTGCTGACGTATGTTGCGTGCCAATTCATACCCGTCCATGTTGGGCATGTTGCAGTCGGTGATGATCACGTCGAAGGGGGCTTCGTTCCATAGCTTTAGTGCTTCGACACCATCGCAGGCTTCGCTGACATGATGGCCCAGGTAGCTCAGTTGTCGGGTGAGCAGGATACGATTGGCCATGTAGTCATCGACAATCAGGATGTTCAGCTGGCAATCAGCATGAAGTTCTTCAGGTGTCTGCTGTTGCGGGACTAAAGCTTCGGCATGGAGAGCGTCCTGAAGCGGCAGGTCGATCCTGATCGTGATCAGGGTGCCCATGCGCTCGTGGCTGATCAGCTCGAGTGTTCCCCCCATCATTTCTACCAACGTCCGGCTGATTACCAAGCCAAGCCCCGAACCGTTGCCAGAAGGCTGTTGAGCGCTCTTGACCTGGGAGAAGGGCCTGAACAGACGTTGTTGGTCGGCTACCGAAATACCAATGCCGCTGTCCTGGACCTTTACTTCCAGGCTCATGGTTCGTTCTGTGGGGTGATGGGTCGCGCTTGCCGAAAGGTTCACCGAGCCTTGGGTGGTGAACTTGATTGCATTGCTCAGCAGGTTGGCCAGCACTTGCTTGAAGCCCATGGGGTCGATGAGTACAAGTTGGTCGACTGAGGGCTCGATATGGGTGACCAGCTGCAGTGATTTCTGTGTTGCCGGGCCATCGAATATACGCACTATCGACTTCAGCAGGTCACGCGGGTTTGCCGGCCTGGGGGTCAGGCTCAGTTGCCCCGTCTCAATGCGCGCGATATCAAGTATGTCGCCGATCAGATCGAGCAGCCCTTGTGCGGCTTCCGAGGCGACATCGATGGCTGCCCGGTCAAATTGGCCTTGCTCGGCGGTTTTTGACGCCATTTCCAGCATCCCGATCACCGCATTCAGAGGTGTGCGTATTTCATGGCTCATGGTTGCAAGGAAGGTCGTTTTCGCCCGGCTGGCATTATCGGCGTCATTCTTGGCAGCGTGCAGTTGTTGGATCAAGTCCTGGCGTTCACTCACATCGAGCCAGCCACCAATCAGCCCTTTGATGGCGCCATCACTTGCACGATAGGGCAGCATCCAGTGATAGATCGTGAGTGTCTCACCGGAGGGAAGGCTGAGCAGGCGATCTTCGAATTTGGGCTCGCCAGAGGCCATCACCTCAAAATAGCTTTGATGGTATTCAGCGGCCTGGGCTGGATCGAGTAGCAGGCTTTGTTCGACGGTCGTGCCCTTGAGGGGCGCGCTGTCGCTGACACTGAAGGTATCGATATAGGCTTTGTTGCACAGTAACAAGCGCGCATCGCAGTCCCTGGCATAGATCGGGTGCGGGGTGCCGTTGAGCAACACGCGCTCGAACTCGAGCTTGTCATTGAGTGTGCGCTCGACGAGTTTGCGCTTGGACACCTCGCGCTTCAAAGAGGTGATCCACACGAAGATGCCCAGCAGTAGCAGTGCGGCTGCAACCAGGCCTTGAATGATCATTTCACGGTGTCTGGTCCAGTAGCTGTCTTCGACGACAACCGCGCGGCGCCACCGATTGGTGATCTCATCCATTTCCTCGGGTGAGATGCTCAGTAATGATTTATTGAGTATCGACAACAGTTCGGGGGCATCTTTGCTGACAGCGAAGGCGACCTGGCCTGCTTTGGTGCCCGTGGTCGAGGCTATCTTGAGTGCGTCCGGGTAGGTCCTGGCAATGATGTAACGCGCACTGATCAATGAACTGAGGGTTGCATCCGCTTTTCCTTGAGCGACCATGGCGAATGCTTCATTCAGGTTGTTGGCTGGCACCAGTTGTACTTGCGGATGTTCACGTTCAAGCAGAGACAAGTTGACGTTGCCATAGACCACTGCCAGTTTCTTGCCTGCCAGGTCTTCAAGGTTATGAGGGGCATCAGATCTGGCGTGTGCCACGAGTACCAACGGTGTTGCCAGGTAAGGGCGACTGAAATTGACCAGCTTTTCCCGCTCTGGGCTTTGTGTCAGCGAAGCGACAACATCGAACGTGCCGGCGTTGAGCTCGGCAATCATTTGGTTGACCGACGATCCGCGGCCGGTTTCAAAGCGCAGGCCGGTTCTCTGGCTGATCTTTTTCAGTACATCAACCGTCAACCCCCTGGACTGACCGTTTTCATCTACGAAGGAGAACGGTAAGTAGTCTTCGTTGAACAAGACTTTCAACTGACCATGCTGTGTCAGCCATTCTTGTTCGTCGACACTGAACTTGATCGTGTTGCGCCCCGAAATGCCGACACTGCCTGCTTGCCAGCGCTGGACAATGGCGATGCGTTCGCTGGAGGGGATGGCTTCAAGAGCCTGGTCGACCACTCGTTTGAGTTGCGGGTTTGAGCGCAGCAGCGCAAAAGAGAAGTTGTTGGCTTCCAGCCTTGAGAAGTCAGTCATCTGAACAGTGTTCAGGTAACTTTTATTAATCAGGTAATTTGCAGTAACAGTATCGCCCAGATAAACGTCAGCATCGCCGAACGCGACCGCACCGATGGCATTGAGTATGGATGGGTAGAGCACGATCTGCGCTTGCGGATAAAAGCCCTGCACGATTGCTAAAGGCAGGTAATGGTAAAGCATCGCAATTTTTTTGCCGGCCAGGCTCTCGTCAGTTGCGACATCATCTTCAACACGCGTGATGATTGTTGGTTGATCGAGCATGTAGGGCGCCGAGAGCATAAGCTGCGGATCCACCGCTTCATAGGCGTTGGCCGATCCGATCAGGTCAATGTCGCGGCGCTTGAGGGCCTCAATCAAAGTGGTACGGTCTGGAAAGCTGAATATTTCGACCCGGACCTTGAGGAGTTGCCCAAGTAGCGCGGAATAGTCGGCGGTAATGCCTTCGAATTCTTTTGTATGGGTAGTGATATCGAGGGGAGGATAGTCAGGATCGGATATGCCGATGCGTAATGTTGCTTTTTTTTCTAACCACTGGGTGTCGCTCTTGTTGAGCGAGAAGTACTCAGGTTCAACAATCGCGCGGCCAATAACTTTCAGTATCACGGGATCATTGTTTGCTGATGCGTAATTGAATACGGCGCAGGAAAAAATTAGTATCCAAACGTACTTCATACTTTTGTCCTTGCCGATGCGCGCTACCAGAATCTTGCATGTATTGGATGCTGATAAAGACTCGTGGTAAAGCGGATGATGTCTCAATGCCGTCATGATACACTCTCTACACCTTATAGAAAGCAAGGTTGAGCCGCGTGGCGTACAAGATTCTTGTTGTAGATGACCATCCGCTTATTAGGTTGGCGTTGAGCACAGTGCTGACTAAGGCCGGGCATGAAGTGGTGGCCGAGGCGGAAAACGGCGTAGAAGCAATCAGTCTTATTCGCAAGCACAATCCGCATCTTGTTCTCCTTGATGTGACGATGCCGAAACTCGATGGAATTGCGGTCATCGACCGGATCAAAAGGCTCTCGCTGCCAGCGAGAATCATTATTCTTACCTCGTTGGCATCGGAGTACTACGCGCTACGCTGTATCAAGGCGGGAGCGTCAGGGTTTATGACAAAGACGGATGACTTGGGCGCTGTTTCCGAAGCCATCAAGTCGGTGATGAAAGGCGAAATTTATTACCCTGACGAAGTCAATGTTTCTACCCGTAAAAGCGACATGCTGGTGGGTGAAATGGAAATGATAGGCTTACTCTCTGATCGCGAGCTTTCGGTGTTGCAGCAGCTTTCAAGAGGTATGAGTAACAAGGCGATTGCTGAAAACCTCATGCTCAGCAGTAAGACGGTCAGCTGCTATAAAGCCCGCTTGATTGACAAGCTTGGTGTCAAGTCTGTGGTCGATCTTGCCGACCTTGCCCGGCGCAACAAGTTAATCTGAAACGGGCGGAAATCCTTACAGGTGCCAGGCCGTTCGTGTTCTGGCCGTTCTGTTAAGTCCAAAGTGCTGCCCACGATGCCTCGTCGTGGAGCCTGGTTGGATCTATCGTAAGAAGCGCTGCCCCCTTGGTGCTCTTTCAACGCTTTCAAATGTGCAGTGGCTGTCCCAAGGCCTGCGGCGCCGTTCACGACCTGGTTAGTGCGATTTACTCGTGACTTTCTGATGTTTGGTCAATGGTAGTGCTAATCATTATCCTCAAGTGTCGCTCCGTGCAGCTTAAGACTTTTCTTGCAGACTTAAACACTGCTCTCCTAGAAACTGAACATGTTGCTCCCAAGCAAGAACCTTTATGTCCCTACCTCTGAGGAATGGCAGCAGCCGATATGTCGACTTGCAGCAATTTCACGGTAAGTTGTTCGGCGTTTCCCTGTGAGCGCTAAAAAAGGGGGGTGGCTTATTGGAGTTCACCTACAGGAAGTTCAGGTTTTTGATTGGGGGCAAGCACCTAGAATGGATGCTGCCACCAATATATCGATTCAAGTTAAAGCACGGAAAACTTATGAAGCTCAAAACGTTGTTAACTATTGCCGTTACTATTGCATCTGGCGCCGCAATTAGCCTGCCGGCCCAAGCTATAGATGGCACCATCACCTTCGCCGGTCGAGTAATTGATGCTACCTGTAACGTCACGGCCGGGGGCGGTTCGGACGGTAATGCCACTGTGACCTTGCCAGCCGTCCCGGTGTCTCTTCTGGCTCGAGCTAGCGACACAACTGGCGACACCGATTTCAGCATCCAACTGCGCGACTGCACGGGTGCTACGGCTGCTGCTGGCGGCCAAGGTGTGGCGGTGCTTTTCGATCCGAACGGGCGGGTCAATACTGACGGTCGCTTAAATAGCACTGGCTCTGCAGATGGTGTGGACCTGGCAATCTACCCAACGGGCAGCGCCACCCCGCTCAACCTCCGCGTAGCGCCCACCGCCGCTTATGCAACCATAACTGACGGCAGCGCGACCCTGACTTACACCGTCAAATACTTCTCGACCCGGGCATCTCCTGCTGGCGGCACTGTGGCCTCCACCGTGGCCTATACCGTCCTCTACCTTTAAAGCATACGCCGGTGAGCCGCTCTGGTTCTCCGGCAGCCAGCAAACATTTACGTCAGCTAGGGGATAATCAGTGCTGCTCTTTAAATTTTCTCAACGGTTGCGGCTTGGACTGATCCTTGCTGGCAGCCTGTTTATCACTCAGGCCCAGGCGTCCATTGTGATAAACGGTACCCGGGTGATCTATCCCTCCGACCAGAAGGAAATCAGCGTCAAGCTGGATAATGCCGGAAAAGTTCCGCTGCTGGTTCAGTCCTGGATCGACGACGGTGATCAGCGCAGTACGCCGGATACTTCAAAGTCGCCCTTTGTCCTGACCCCGCCGATTGTGCGTATCGATGCTCGCGAGGGGCAGACCTTGCGGGTGCGCTTCATCGGCCAGCAAAGCCTGCCACAGGACAAAGAGTCAGTGTTCTGGTTGAACGTGCTGGAAGTTCCACCTTCTGTCGATGATGGGCAGAACAAACTCAAGATCGCTTTTCGCAGCCGGATCAAACTCTTCTACCGTCCGATCGGTCTGAAAGTCGATCAAACGCAGGCAGGCCAGAGCATGCAATGGCGGGTAAGTAAAAGCGCCGACTCGTGGGTTCTCGAAGGGACCAATCCCTCTCCGTACTACTTGACCGTGAGTTCGGTCAAGGTAGGCGATGCCAGTGCTGAACTGAACATGGAAAGCAGTATGTTCGCGCCGGGTGAGCATAAGTCTTTGCCCCTCAAGGGGGCCTCCGCCGCATCGGGTAGCCGGGAGGTTGAGTTTTCCACCATCAATGATTACGGCGCGCTCAGTAACTTTCAAGTTCCGCTGATGCGTTGATGTCGTTTTGCAAGACCATGTTGATAACTATTAGAAGTAGTAAAAAGTTGCGCTCCTTATTGGTTATCCCGTGACTGTGCGAAAGAAAATATATTAAAGCACAAATGACGAAGCCCCAGTGAGGCTTCAACGTCAACTATGCGCCACGATTGTTTGGTGGGCGGATTTTACACAAATAGAAATTATCAGTCATTCGCGAGTGTGCCCTTGAACCATTGAGATGGTTACTTCGTGGCGCTCTCCCTTTGTCCAGGAAAGACCTCTTAGTTAGTTCTAGTGGTACATAATGAAGTCGATAGTTCAGACCCGAATTTTGAGCAGTAAGCACAAGCGGAGTATCAACAGTGGAGTGCGTCGTACCCGCTGGTGCTTGAGCTCTTTGAAAGTGGTAGGTCTGATTGGTTGCGCCGGCCTGGCGCCCCCTGTCCAGGCGCTTGAGCACAGCGATCGTTCGAACGAGGTCGTCAGCTTCGACAGCCATATGTTGATGGGGGAGGGCGCCCGCTCGCTGGATGTCGAGCGCTATAGCCAGGGCAACCCGGTCGAAGCAGGTACCTACAGTATCGACGTCAGCATCAACGGCACGCCTCAAGGGCGCCACGACATCGTCTTTGTTCCGGGCGTGACACCGGGCCAGGCTAAACCCGATTTGGGCCTTGAACTGCTGGAACAACTCGGCGTCGATACCGACAAGCTGCAAGCGCAAGAGGGCAACGAAGTGGTGGCGGGTGATCTGTTCAGCCGTATCCCTGATGCCACTTACCGTTACAACGACTCTGATCAGAAGCTCGAGTTAAGCGTGCCGCAGGTCTCCATACTTAACCGCCCACGTGGCTATGTCAGCCCCCAGCGCTGGGATAGGGGCGTCAATGCTGCGTTCGTCGACTACGACGTCAACACCTACCAGAGCAGCAGCCAGGGCAGCACCGCCTATGCCAGCTTCAACGCTGGCGTCAATCTGGGCATTTGGCGTTTGCGCCAGCGTTCGACGCTGAACTGGAGCCAGGAAACCGACCAGGATTACCAGGTCGTCACCAGCTACGCGCAGCGGGATATCGACTTCCTCAGCTCGGAATTGACCGTGGGTGATGGCTTCACCGATGGTGAGCTGTTCGATTCGGTAGCCACTCGTGGTGTGCGCCTTGCCACGGATACTCGCATGCTGCCCGACTCGCAGCGCGGCTATGCACCCGTTATTCGCGGCGTGGCCTCCACCAACGCGCGTGTCACAATCCGTCAGAACGGTTTCATCATCCAGCAAATCACTGTCGCTCCCGGTGCCTTCGAGATCACCGACCTTAGCCCCGCCACCAAGAGCGGTGACCTGGAGGTGGAGGTGACCGAAGCTGACGGACAGGAAAAGCGCTTCATCGTACCGTTCTCTTCTGTCAGCCGTTCAATGCGCGAAGGTACCTCACGTTACACTGCGACCGTTGGCCAGGTCCGCGACCTGCCTTATGGCAGTTCGCCCCATGTTGCCCAAGCCACTTACCAGCGAGGCCTGAGCAATCTGGTGACCGGCTATACCGGCCTGTCAGCCTCCGAAGGCTACACTGCGGCCATCCTTGGCGGTGTACTGAACAGCGAATATGGCGCGATTGGCGCGGACATCACTGCCTCGAAAACCGACCTGGCAGGTAAAACGTTCACCGGCCAATCGGCGCGGTTCACTTATAACAAGGTACTGCAACACACGGGCACCAATTTCACCCTGGCCGCGTACCGCTACTCCACTGAGGGGTATTACGGTATGCCCGGCGCACTCAATGCCCGTGACCAACTGCGAGAGTTGGGCGACAGCAGCGTTAGCCTGGATTCTATCCGCCATGCCCGTAGCAAGGCCCAACTGAACGCCAGCCAGCACATCACCAATAGTTCGAGTTTGTACCTCAACGCTTCGGTCCAGAACTACTGGAACAGCCCTGGCGACGACAAGCAGTACCAAGCCGGCTACAGTCACTCCTTCAACTGGGGCGCCGCTAGCGTCAGTGCCTCGCGTACTCAGGATATGTACGGTAACGACGCCACGCAGTACATGATCAATTTCTCCATGCCCCTGGGTGCGGTCAACGCCAGGAACCGCGCCTACCTGAGCGCCAGCGCCACCTCCAACAGCGACGGCAGCGCCAATCTGCAAAGCACGTTGAGTGGAACCAGAGGGGAAGACCAGGCGCTGAGCTATGGCATATCGGCCAGCAACAACCGCTTGAGCAGCGGCGCCGGTTCGAGCACCACCAGCGGCAACGCCCAGTACCGCACTTCGGCAGCCAACTTCAGCGCCTCGCTCAGTAGAGGCAGTAATTCCCGGCAGACCTCCCTGGGGGCCAGCGGCTCGGTGGTCGTCCACCCGGCCGGCATCACCTTTGGCCAAGCGCTGGGTGAAACCATCGCCATCGTCGATGCCCCCGCGGCGGCTGGAGCGACTCTGACCAATGCCTCTGGTGTGAAGCTCGACCGCAGTGGCCAGGCGGTGGTGCCTTCCCTGACCCCTTACCGGGTCAATGACCTGGGGCTCGACCCCAAAGGCATGTCTGACGACGTTGAATTGCACAGTACCAGCCAGGAAGTGGTGCCGCGCAGTGGCTCGGTGGTCATGGCCCGGTTCAAGACCGTCACGGGCCGGGCGCTGCTGATCAATGCCCAACAGGCCGATGGCAAGCCTTTGCCCTTCGGGGCCAGTGTCTACGATGCGGACGGTCGGACAGTCGGTATGGTCGGGCAGGGCGGGCAGATATTCGCCCGCGTCAGCGGTGACCAAGGCACATTGTGGATCAGCACCCATGACAAGGAGTCCGGTCAGTGCAGTATGACCTATCAGCTCAAGCCCAGGGAGAAGGGGCAATCGTCTGCAGAGCTGGAAAGGGTTGATCTGCCGTGTGCCGGCTCCGAAGGGGGGGCTTGAAAACGAAGACCCGTGGGTGGCACTGGAGGGCAGAGATTAACGCCATGACTGCGCGCATAGAGGCGGATCATTCACTGGCATTCGATAGTTTAGAGAAATTTCAAAATACTTATTGCAATAAAAGCATTAAACATAGTGTTGTTTTTATGGAAGGTTGCCCGATCAGGCAACTCATCAAAGATATTTGATTTGTGTGCATTCAGGGCGCTCAGTCAGGTAAGTGATATGCAACTAATCAAGGCCAAGGAAAACGCAATGAGGTATGTAATTAAGATGGCTTCAGTTTTTTTTGGGTTGGTCTTGGCACTTTCAATGCAGAATGTTTTTGCCCATTGCACGCTCACAGCAGTGGGGCCAGTTAACTTCACATTACCGGCTACGATTTCCGTAAATCGTGACGCTACCGTCGGGAGCGAAATATACACTAGTCAAAACTTATTTACCGGGTATATCCCGCGGTTTGGTTGCGATGCCAATGCAGGTAGCGCAGTTGTCGCTTATTCGGCGGGAATGCAGCCTGTGCTAGGAATGGATGGTGTTTATCAAACCAATGTCACGAATGTTGGGGTAAAAATTTTAGTGGGGGCGACTACTGTTTCTCCTGAGTGGCAGAGTATTTATAATTATCGTGCTTCTAGCGATAATAATGGTGGGCGTAATTCCTATCGTATTTCCTATGTTGCGACTGGACCAATCTCAGGCGGTAGACTTACCCTTCCATCGGTTTTGGTTGGCCTCTTTGTAAGTGACTTGCCCAATGCACTCGTTGGTCAGACATCCATAGGTGAACTACGTATCAACGGTAGTTCGAATATCGTCGCCAGTAGCTGCACTGTTGGTGTGCGGGACATAGCCGTTCAACTTGGTAGTCTGGCGTTTGGACAACTGGGGCGCGGACAGATCGGTGCAACATTCAATCCGACGCCCTTCAATATTAACCTGAACTGCAATGCCGGGATCCGAGTCTCCTACCAGATAGAGGGCGCGCGTGTGTTCTCTCAGATAGAAGGGGTATTGAACAATGCGCCCGGTGCTGGGATGGCAACCGGAGTCGGCTTGCAGATCCTACAAGGCCAGGGCAACCCACAGCCGCTTCCCTTGTCTATCAAGACACTCATTACCACCACGACCACCGCCGGCCAGTCCGTGAACATTCCTCTAGTAGCGCAGTATTACAAAACTGCACTTACGGCTGCACCAGGACAGGTACAAAGTGCTGCAACATTCACTTTGTTTTATGAATAGCTGAAGGCGCTGCAGGGGCTGCCTCTATCGCATCACCGTACTCGATAATCAGGACTTGAACGTATGAAAGCAACGATACCTGGCAAATTTCTAACACTCGCCAGTAGTGGTAAAACCTTACTTGTCTGCATTCCACTGCTGTTCGCTGGTTGCTCACATAATCTTGATATAAGACTCGATCGCAATCATGCCAATGGCGTTACGGTCAAAGACACTCACACGTACATGGCCTGCATAAAGCGCGAACTCGGGAGTGGCACTCAAATATTTACCGAGGAGAGCAACGGTAAAATCAATCTGTTTATTGGCAGTACTGACCCCATTACGGCAGCAGGGCTTGTCGAACTCTCTCGCGGCAACGTCCAAACCACCTACACCGTTTACCAGAGACATGCCTGGGTCGACAAAGGCAGGTTGATCAATGTGGCACAAGGGTGTGCAAAGGACTGAGGTGTGTGGCAGGTGGCGTCTCATGGTAGGCATTGTGCCGCCATGATGGCGCGTTAAGATGGGAAAAGGCAAAAAAAGCCCCCGGTGGCGTAATACTGTTTAATTAAGTTCAGCGTGGCGCCTATTGGGGCTGCGCAGCAGCCCCAGGATCTTAAGTGACAGCATTACCCCAGCAGCGGGGGCATAAAGGTTTTTGTTGTGGAGCAACCCATTCAGTTTCAAGCAGAGCGATACTTGTGTCTGCAAGAAATTTCTTAAGTTGCACACAGGCGACCCGATGGACTTAGGTACACTACGCAACATCGCAAGTGAACTATTAAGTTTTATCTAAAAACCTTCAATCCAGGCTGTGATTATCAATTCACAGTTATCGACGCAGAAGTCGACCGTGTCTCCATGTTCCCTTGATCATGCAAAGAGCGGTTTATGTCAGCGAACTCTGCAACATTCTACTCGAAGTTTTTGATGAGGCCACCAGTGCACTGGACGACGAATCCCTGGCGTTGATCCAAAGCAACATGGCGCGGATCGCTGAGGGGCGCACGGTGATCATCATCGCTCACCGATTGGCGGCAGTGCGCCAATGCATTGTGGCCGTTGAACATGGGCGGATCAGTGAGTCGGGCACCCATCTTGAGCTACTCGCCAACGGTGGTTGCTATGCATGCCTAAAGTGTCACGTTGTTTTCGCGGGAATACTCCTCTGATACTTCAGAAAAACCCTACATACATTTATATCACCAGTCCTAATAATCTGGGCTTCAAGGGCCTCGGTTTAATCAATAGGGGCCGCACACCACCCGATGCGCCAGCGATTTGCTTATCCGGAAGGCAATAACATCGACGGACCCCGCATCGAACTGGCGCATCAAGTGGATAGCAAGGTCCTGATTCCGTCGGTTGTAGTGATTGGCGAAATTATTCTCATGCGTCGGATTCTGGTGTTTCAACAATCGTTATAAGTAAGTGGCTATCAATAAGCTGTTTCCATCAAAAAACAGTTGCCAGGCATGCAAGGAGTAGGGAAGGGATGAACACCATAAACAAACATGGGTGGAAATGGGCTTACCGGAAGATTCGCGGACTGTACTGCACTCGTCTGACCGCCATTTACAGGGCGACGCTGTATTCCATTCGAGGCAATACCGGTAAATTCTCCAGCGAAGACAACTGGCAAAAAATCCGCATTCGACGGCATCGTTGATACTCGCATAATCCAGTGTCTGGTAAATACATCTCGCGGGGTGCTGATACTGGGTAAGCGAACGGGCATCACACCCTGCTGATCGGCTCCCGGTTGTGTGGCAGTAGCTCGGCAATGTTTAGGGAAACAATTCGCGGGGCGCAAGGCTATGAATTCGTGGAGGTGTTTTTAAATGACGACTTTCGCATTTTTAGATATTTTCGACAGGAGTGGAGCTGGATTGCGTGTAGCATGGATGTTATGCAATATCCGGGTCTGACAGTTATCGGATATTGCATCTGTGTCTAACCGCTTTTGTCTATCCGTGGCTAATACCTGATACCTCATCTGTGGCCGCAAGCATCACCTTATCTGCATCCCAACAAAGCATCTCCTGCGGTCGATGGTTTCCGAGGTACCCGTTGCTAGAAGCAAACCAAAATACGATTCCCCATCCATTTTTTTTCACTCTCAACACGTCGAGTATCACCTTCAGATCAGGTACCGGCTTGTACCCAGCAACGTCCTGGAAGGCATATTTGGAAACAATGGATAGGCGATTATCCGACATTCCATTTAATTAACGACGCTGACATGACAGACACATTATGAGCATTTCTAATATGGCACATGATTTAACAAGTGAGTGCTGTCAGCGAGACAGACGAGAAGTGGATCTACACGTACACCAACGGTTCAGCGCATGCCCAGAACTACGTGGTGACGATGAAGGTGACGACAACAGGCACCCAGAAGACACTCGACGTGCTCATCCGCAACGACGTGGTAATTAACTACACATTTAGCGAAGGCCCGGCACCGGGCACTACAACAGCAACCAACTGAGATAGCGCGCTGCGTCGGTAGCGCTTCGTTACCATCGTTTGAAGCTAACGCTGACAGCGTGTTTATTTCAAAAACCAGCAGAATTGCTGGCTCAACAAACCGTCATTCAGGGCCGCCGCATTGAGCAGCACCGTTGGTGGGATCCCCGTCAGAGAGCATCTGTGTGAGTCGTTCACGCTCCTCACGTCTTGGTAGCACACCAGAGGTTGTTGCCACCATTACAGTGATGCCTTCTGCGTTGAGTATCCTGACTTCGGCTTTTGCATGACCGCGTTCATCGATGTCAGCGATGAGCCAGTGGCAGGTGATCTGTTCTCCCGCGTAAACGGGACGTTTGAATTGGAAACTCATCCCTGTAGCCAGCCAGCCAATTTGCCCACCAATTTCGGTGACGAGGCTGGCAGTCAATAGGCCATGGGCGATTGGCGCCTTGAATCCACGCAACTCTGCATAATTTGCATCGCAGTGAACCGGATTGTAGTCCCGAGAAACCTGCGCGAATTGACGAATATCGTCATCTGAAAAACAGCGGACTATCGTGAACCGGTCTCCGATCTCAATACCTTCAGCAGCACGTTCTCTTGGACTTTTCATCACAACTCCTTGGAAGGTGAGGGGGAGGCGCCTGAAAAGTATGTTCGGGGCCCGGAAATGTTCCTGCATTCACCTCAAGCGCTTTGGCACTGTCAATCAGGCGCTGCGCATCTTCGCCTCTTTCATCTGTTTTAGATGGGGGATCCGGATACGCGGTGCCTTGCAGACGTCAGAGGCACCGCCGTACGGTGAAGGCTGATCGGTCATGGCGTTGCCTCTATTTCAAAATGGATCAATCCAGCACCTGCCCGGTGAGCAGAACGACCGCAATGATGATCATGGCCGCGCCGGAGAAACGGCTGACGAAACGAGCCGCAACTGGACGTGCTTGCAGTACCACCTGTGAGCCAAATCCGACCAGCAGATAGATCACACCGCAACTGACAGTGTGGATGAGCCCCAGTGCAATCATCTGCATCGGCACAGGCCAGGCTGCGGTGGTATCGGTGAACTGGGGCAAAAGCGCCAGGAACAGCAGGAACACCTTCGGATTCAGCCCGCTCACGCAAAGACCCTTGATCGCCCAGCGCTTCCAGGAACCCGACGTCTGGACATCATCAGAGTGTGGCGTAGCGGGGTGGGCAAGCATATTTAGACCTAACCAAAGCAGATAGGCCGCTCCGCCAACGGTCAGTACGGTCAAGGTAGTGGGGTGGTTGGCTACCAGCGTGCCAACACCACCGGCAACGATCATGGTTGCGATCAAATGGCCGGACAAGAGCCCGCCCACGGCGGGTATGACCACTCGGCCTTTCAACCCGGCAGAAATCGCATAGGCCCAATCTGCGCCTGGAGTTATGACGAATAGAATCGACACTGCCCAAAAGGCAACAAAAACGCTCAAGGTCATGGTGCTACCCACCTCTGCCGCTGACTCACCGCGTGCTGCATCGTCCCGCTCCGGTAATTATTGGTGCGAGGAAGAATAATGAATTCTTGTTAGAATTTACTTCCAAAGATAATCAGCAGATTGCTGCAATCGGGGAGATTCTTCTAAATGGACAGGATTGATCGCAAAATTCTTTCTGAGTTGCAAAAGGACGGTCGCCTTTCGGTTACCGAACTCTCCGAGCGTGTAGGGCTGAGCCTTTCCCCTTGCCATCGACGGGTACGGGCACTGGAAGAGTCAGGTGTGTTGCTCGGCTATCGGGCACAACTTGATCCAGGTGCATTGGGCCTTAACTTTTCCGCCATGGTGTTTGCCACATTGCGTGAAGGTGACAGGAAAGCGGTTGAGGCCTTCGAGAGAGCACTTGTCGATATCCCGCAAGTGGTCGACGCTCAACGATTATTTGGCGAGCCCGACTACCTGTTGCACGTTATTACTCAGGATTTGCCTGCGTTTCAAAGGCTCTACGATGAGAGCCTTTCGACGCTGCCCAACGTGCAACGATTGACCTCAACGCTTGTAATGAAACGGGTCGTTCAGGACAGGCCCCTTCCTTTGTGATCGGGGCCAGAGCGTCAGGATTGGCTGGCCGCCTTATCCGCGATCAGATCTCGCTGATATTGACCCAGCGCTGTTCCCGCGCCGCCAATCGAATCGCCGTCGCCAGTCGCTCCACTTCCAGGGCTCGCTCGAAATCAGTGCCGGCTTGTCCGTGGCCGGCCAAGGCCATGATCAGTTCATGCACTTCCAGCGTCTTCAACTCGTTGTAGCCCAATTGATGCCCCGGCGCTGGACTGAACGCTGCATATCCGGGCAGGTTCGGCCCGGCCAGTAAACGCTGGAAACCGTCCTGGCCGACACGGCACAGGCGTAACTCATTCAAACGCTCCTGATCGAATGACAGGGTCCCTTGGGTGCCACTGATCTCGAAACTCAGATGATTCTTGTAGCCGTGTTTGAGCCAACTGCTGCTGAAGGTGCCACGCGCACCGCTGGCGAAGCGCAGCAATGCATGGACCTGATCGTCGACGGCAATTGTGCGTTGTTCCTGGCTACCGGCTGTGGCCGGGCGCTGGCGGTGCACGGTCTGGGAATCGGCGCATACCGCCTCGACATTGCCGAGCAGATAGCGCGCCATGCCCAGCAAGTGGCTGCCCAGGTCCGCCAGCGCGCCACCGGCATGTTCGGTCTCACAGCGCCATGACCAGGGGGACGCTGGATCGGCCATGAAGTCTTCGCTGAATTCGCCTTGAAAGCTGATGATCTCACCGAGTCTGCCGCTCTGAATCAACTCCCGCGCCAGACCGATGATCGGGTTGTGCTGGTAGTTGTAGCCGACACGGGTGACCACGCCGGCATCCTTGGCCGCCAGGTGCATGGCATTGGCCTGTTCAAGGCTCACCGCTAGCGGTTTTTCGCAGTACACCGGCTTGCCAGCGGCAATAGCGGCCATGGCCATCGGGTAGTGCAGGTGGTTGGGTGTGGTGATGGCGATCAGGTTGACCTTGGGGTCGGCGATCAATTGCTGCCAGTCGCCATAGGCCTGCTCAAAGCCCCAGGCGGTGGCACATGCCTGGGCACGGACGGAATCGGCGTCGGCCAGGGCGGCGAGGCGAAGCGTGAAGGGCAGTTCGAATGCCGCGCTGACGTTGCGAAAGGCCAGGGCATGGGCACGCCCCATGAAACCCGTGCCGATAAGTCCGATTCCGAGTTCGCGCATGACAGGATCCTTTGGTTTTTGTTTTCAGGAAGCCTGTTTATAGAATAAAAATTCCCATTATTCAATTATGGAATAAATATTTACATGCGGCCGCTGAACGCACGCGTGCAAACGTGGGAGTACTTCGCTGCGCGCGGCGCCGTAAGGCCAGTGTCTCGGTCAGTCTTCGAACCCGACCTGCTCGTGAATCTCATCGACTTTCAATTCCAGTCGATAAGCCACGGCGATGAACAGCGCCTGGCACAGGCACAGGGTCGCACTCAATGAACGGAACGCAAACGAACTGCCTTCATTGACCAGCAGTACGGTGTTGGCGCGCTTGGCCAGGGGCGAGAGATTGCTATCGGTGATGATCAGGGTTTTCGCCTGATGATGCTGGGCGATGCGCAGGCAGTGCTGGGTTTCCTTGCCGTACGGAGTGAAGCTGATGGCGATCACCAGGTCATTGGCGCGCACACTGCGCATCTGCTCGCGGTAGCTGCCGCCGAGCCCTGAGACCAGGTGGATGCGCTTGTTGGTGTGTTGCAGGTTGTAGACCAGGTAATCGGCCACCGCGAACGAACGGCGCACGCCGACCACGTAGATGTTGTCCGCATTCACCACCAGGTCCACGGCCTTGTCGAAGGCCTGGTCATCGAGTTCCAGCCCCAGTCGTTCGATGCCCGACAGCGTGGCATTGATGCATTCGCGTGCCAGGTCGCCGCCGCTGGCCTTCTGCGACTTGTTGGTGATCATGTTGCGAATGCGCTGCTGGTAGTTCTGCACCGGCGTGGTTTTGTGGGTGTAGGCCTCGCGGAACAGGGCCTGCATTTCGCTGAAGCCGCTGAAGCCGAAACGCTGGGAAAACCGCACGATGGCCGACGGATGCACTTCGCACTCGCGAGCGATGTCGCTGATGCGGTCGACCATGATGCGGTCGCTTTGCTGGCTCATGTAGCTGGCGATGCGTTTGAGCTGGCGCGGCAGACTTTCGTATTCATTGGTAATCAGCTGCAGCAGGCGCTCGGCATTGATCGGGGGGGTGACAAGGTCGCTCTCGGGCGTGCTCTCGGTCGTAGCCGGCTGATCGGTGCGGGACATTAGGAAATCCTTCTGGCTTGTTCTTATAGGGACGATTTTTCACCTCGTCCCCCGACAATAGGTTGGCTGTGCGCAGTCTACAGGGTAGGCCCGAATAAAATCTTGAGCTTGCAGCAGTGTGAAGCGTGCTGAAACGATGCACTGCTTCTGGAACGCCTGTGCCAAAGCTTATTGGAAAAATAATTCCATGTAAAAAATATTTGGAATAATTATTGATTGTTCGGTCCCRGTCGTTTTAGTCTGCCTCCACCAAGAGTGTTCGGCGCGGTCATCGCCCCGAACGCAGGCTGATAAAAATAACAGGAGCCAGCATGGGCCAGACTCGTTTTGCCAGTGGGCGTCAATTGGATCTGATTTGCCTGGGGCGCCTAGGCGTCGACCTCTATGCGCAGCAAGTCGGGGCGCGGCTGGAGGATGTAAGCAGCTTTGCCAAGTACCTCGGCGGCTCGTCCGCCAACATCGCCTTCGGCACCGCGCGGTTGGGGCTCAAGTCGGCGATGCTGAGCCGGGTAGGGGACGACCATATGGGGCGCTTCCTCGTTGAATCCTTGGCCCGTGAAGGCTGCGATATCAGTGGCATCAAGGTCGATCCGGAGCGCCTGACCGCCATGGTCCTGCTGGGCCTCAAGGACCGCGAAACCTTTCCCTTGGTCTTCTACCGCGAAAACTGCGCCGACATGGCGCTGCGGGCCGAAGACATCAGCGAAGCCTTCATCGCTTCCAGTAAAGCCTTGCTGATCACCGGTACCCATTTCTCCACCGATGGCGTGTACAAGGCGAGCATCCAGGCCCTGGACTATGCACAGAAGCACAACGTCAAACGGGTGCTGGACATCGACTACCGCCCGGTGCTCTGGGGTCTGGCCGGCAAGGCGGACGGTGAAACCCGTTTCGTCGCCGACCAGAACGTCAGCCAGCACGTGCAGAAAATCCTTCCGCGTTTCGACCTGATCGTCGGCACTGAAGAAGAGTTCCTGATGGCCGGTGGCGCCGAGGATTTGCTCACCGCGCTGCGCAATGTCCGGCGAGTGAGCGCGGCGACCCTGGTGGTCAAGCTCGGCCCGCAAGGCTGCACAGTGATTCATGGAGAGATCCCGGCCCGTCTCGAAGACGGCTCGATTTATCCCGGTGTGCGTGTGGAAGTGCTCAACGTGCTGGGGGCCGGCGATGCCTTCATGTCGGGCTTCCTTAGCGGTTGGCTGGAGGATGCCAGCGATGAGCGCTGCTGCCAGTTGGCCAATGCCTGTGGTGGTCTGGTGGTCTCGCGCCATGCCTGCGCCCCGGCGATGCCGACCCGCGCCGAACTCGAGTACCTGTTCAACAGCCCGGTGCCGATTACCCGTCCGGACCAGGATGCGGTGTTGCAGCGCCTGCATCAGGTCAGCGTGCCGCGCAAACAGTGGAAGCAACTGTTCATCTTTGCCTTCGACCATCGCGGGCAACTGGTGGAACTGGCCCACAAGGGCGGCCGTGACCTCAACGCCATCAGCGAACTCAAGCAACTTTTTGTTCAGGCCGTGGAGCGGGTCGACGCCGATTTGCAAAAGCAAGGTATCGATGCCGATGTCGGGCTGCTGGCCGATCAACGTTTCGGCCAGGACTCACTGAATGCTGCCACCGGTCGCGGCTGGTGGGTGGCGCGGCCGGTGGAAGTGCAGGGTTCACGGCCATTGGCCTTCGAACACGGTCGCTCTATCGGCAGCAATCTGGTTGCCTGGCCACAGGAACAGATCATCAAGTGCCTGGTGCAATTTCATCCCGATGACGAACCGTTGCTGCGCCTGGAACAGGAAGCACAGATCAAGGGGTTGTATCAGGCATCCCAGGTCAGCGGTCATGAACTGCTGCTGGAAATCATCCCGCCCAAGGATCACCCCTCGGCCCATCCGGACGTGCTGTATCGCGCCCTCAAACGCCTCTACAACCTGGGCATCTACCCGGCGTGGTGGAAGATCGAGGCGCAAAGCGCCGAGGAGTGGCAGCAACTCGATGAACTGATTCAGGAGCGCGATCCGTACTGCCGAGGCGTGGTGCTGCTGGGCTTGAATGCTCCGGCATCAGCATTGGCCGAAGGCTTTCAACAGGCCAGCAAGAGCCAGACCTGCCGTGGGTTCGCCGTGGGCCGGACGATTTTCCAGGAGCCGAGCCGTGCGTGGTTGGCCGGGGAAATCGACGATGAGGCGCTGATCCGCCAAGTGCAGGGCACGTTCGTTGAGCTGATCGATGCCTGGCGTGCGGCCCGCGCCTGACGAAACACCGCAATACCTGTGGGAGCGAGCCTGCTMGCGATAGCTGACTGACAGTCAACATTAAAGGCGCCTGATACACCGTTATCGCGAGCAGGCTCGCTCCCACAAGGGTTTTTGTGTCGTTCTTACTGATGTGTGTAAAACAATAAAAGGTGCAGCCATGCCCGCTATCCGAATTGGCATCAACCCGATCTCCTGGAGCAACGACGACCTGCCGTCCCTCGGTGGCGAGACGCCATTGAGCACCGCCCTCGGCGAAGGCAAGGAAATCGGTTACGAAGGTTTCGAACTCAACGGTAAATTTCCCAAGGATGCCAAAGGCGTCGGTGACGTGCTGCGGCCTTATGACCTCGCGTTGGTGTCCGGTTGGTACTCCAGTCGCCTGGCCCGCCGCTCGGTGGCCGAGGAAATCGACGCCATCGGCAGTCATGTCGAACTGCTGGCCAGGAACGGCGCCAAGGTGCTGGTTTACGGGGAAGTCGCTGACTCGATCCAGGGTCAATGCATCCCACTGGTGGAGCGCCCGCGCTTCCACACCGAACAGGCCTGGCAGGAATACGCCGACAAGCTCACCGAGCTGGCGCGTTTCACCCTGTCCCGGGGCGTGCGTCTGGCCTATCACCACCACATGGGTGCTTACGTCGAATCCCCGGCGGATATCGACAAACTGATGGCGTTGACCGGCAGCGAAGTCGGCCTGCTGTTCGATTCGGGCCATTGCTACATGGGCGGCGGCGAACCCTTGCA
The DNA here is from genome assembly GCF_052114525.1 of Pseudomonas sp. KB_15. Classification (NCBI taxonomy): domain Bacteria; kingdom Pseudomonadati; phylum Pseudomonadota; class Gammaproteobacteria; order Pseudomonadales; family Pseudomonadaceae; genus Pseudomonas; species Pseudomonas sp. KB_15. The sequence continues at coordinate 47,950 of NZ_JBFREX010000031.1, forward strand.
GGTGCTGCGCAAGCACATCGAACGCATCTGCCACGTGCATTTCAAGGACGTGCGCAAACCGGTGGTGCAGTTGGCGCGCAACAATCTGTGGAGCTTCCCGGACTGCATCATCAACGGCACCTTCACCGTGCCTGGCGATGGTGATATCGACTTCGGCTCATTGCTCGACGTGCTGCTGGCCGCCGATTACCACGGCTGGCTGGTGGTCGAAGCCGAGCAGGATCCGGCGGTGGCGCCGAGTTATGTCTACGCAAAAAAGGGCTACGACACCTTGCGTGCGTTGCTCGACGAGAGGGTCGCGTCATGAGCCTGCTGGTCAAAAGCAACGCCCGCGGCCGTACCATGGTCGAGTTGGGCAACGGTGAGCTGGAATACGTCGGCTTCGCTGCTTACCGCTTGAGCCTGGGCGAAACCTTGCCGGTCTCGGCGGGTGATAAAGAACTGTGCCTGGTGCTGCTCAGTGGCCGCGTCAGCATCAAGGGCGAAGCACCGGAGCAGGGCGCGTTCGACTGGGACAACATAGGCGATCGCCAATCTGTGTTCGAAGACAAATCACCCTTCGCCGCGTACTTGCCGCCGGGTAGTCAGGCGCAAGTGGTCGCGCTCAGCGATGTGCAAATTGCTGTATGCGCCGCGCCCGGTTCGACGAGCAACGGCCTCGGCCCACGCCTGATCAAACCCGACACGATGAAGCGCAGCGTGCGCGGCAAGGGCGCCAACACCCGTTACGTCTGCGACATCCTGCCGGACACCGAGCCCGCCCATTCACTGCTGGTGGTGGAAGTGCGCACGCCGTCAGGGCACTCCTCCAGCTACCCGCCGCACAAGCACGACACCGACGACCTGCCGCACCAGAGCTTTCTCGAAGAAACCTATTACCACCAGATCAACCCGCCCCAGGGTTTCGTGTTCCAGCGGGTGTACACCGATGATCGCAGCATCGATCAGGCCATGGCCGTGGAAAACTGCGACCTGGTGGTCGTGCCCAAGGGTTATCACCCGGTCAGTGTGCCGTACGGCTACGAGTCGTATTACCTGAACGTGATGGCCGGCCCGAAACGCGTCTGGCAGTTCCATAACGATCCGCAGCACAGCTGGCTGCTGGATCTCTGAATTCCAACGTCCGAATTCCACTATCTGCACGGAGAACAATAACGATGAGCGATGTCCAGGTTGTAGGCCATTACATAGACGGTCAGGTGCAAGACACCGGCAATGAGCGGTTCAGCAATGTCTTCAACCCGGCCACCGGCAGCGTGCAGGCACGAGTCGGGCTGGCCAGCGAGAAGACCGTGGACGAGGCAGTTGCATCGGCCCTGAAAGCCTTTCCAGCCTGGTCCGAGCAATCGTCCCTGCGGCGTTCGCGGGTGATGTTCAAGTTCAAGGAATTGCTCGACCGCCATCACGATGAACTGGCAGAAATTATCAGCCGCGAACACGGCAAGGTGTTTTCCGACGCCAAGGGCGAAGTCACCCGTGGCATCGAAATCGTCGAATACGCCTGCGGTGCGCCGAACCTGTTGAAAACCGAATTCAGCGACAACATCGGCGGCGGCATCGACAACTGGAATCTGCGCCAGCCGCTGGGTGTTTGTGCCGGGGTTACACCGTTCAACTTCCCGGTGATGGTGCCGCTGTGGATGATCCCGCTGGCGCTGGTTACCGGTAACTGCTTCATCCTCAAGCCGTCCGAGCGCGATCCGTCCGCGAGTTTGTTGATGGCGCGGTTGCTGACTGAAGCCGGTCTGCCGGATGGAGTGTTCAACGTGGTCCAGGGCGACAAGGCTGCGGTCGATGCGCTGCTGCAACACCCGGACATCGAAGCGATTTCCTTTGTCGGTTCGACGCCGATTGCCGAGTACATCCACCAGCAGGCCACCTCGCGCGGCAAGCGGGTGCAGGCCCTGGGCGGGGCAAAGAACCACATGATCGTCATGCCCGATGCAGATCTGGATCAAGCCGCTGATGCCTTGATCGGCGCGGCGTACGGCTCGGCCGGTGAGCGCTGCATGGCGATCTCGATTGCCGTGGCGGTGGGCGATGTCGGCGACCGCTTGATTGCCAAACTGCTGCCGCGCATTGATCAGCTCAAGGTCGGTAACGGCCTGCAGGGCGACACCGACATGGGGCCGTTGGTGACGGCCGAGCACAAGGCCAAGGTTGAAGGTTTTATCGGCGAAGGCGTGGCGCAGGGCGCACAGCTGATTGTCGATGGTCGTAATTTCAAGGTGCCGGGCGCCGAGAACGGCTTCTTCGTTGGCGCGACGCTGTTCGACAAGGTCACGACCGAGATGAGCATTTACCAGCAGGAAATCTTCGGCCCGGTGCTGGGCATCGTCCGTGTCCCTGACTTCGCCAGCGCCGTTGCTTTGATCAACTCCCATGAGTTCGGCAACGGTGTGTCGTGTTTCACCAGTGACGGCGGGATTGCCCGCGCCTTCGCCCGCACCATCAAGGTCGGCATGGTCGGCATCAACGTGCCAATTCCGGTGCCCATGGCCTGGCATTCGTTCGGTGGCTGGAAACGCTCGCTGTTCGGCGACCACCACGCCTACGGCGAAGAAGGTATCCGCTTCTACAGCCGCTACAAAAGCGTTATGCAGCGCTGGCCCGACAGTATCGCCAAGGGCCCTGAATTCAGTATGCCGACAGCCAAATAATTCACTTGTGCGGAGAACAAAAATAATGAGCAAACCCCTGCGTTTCGCCCTGAACCGTATGGTCGCCCCACGTTTGTCCCTGCCCGCGTTCATCGAGTTGGCGGTGACCCTCAAGGCCGACGCCATCGAGATCCGCAACGACCTCAAAGGCGTCGAGATCGAAGACGGCACCGCACCCGAACGCGTGCGTGAGTTGTGCGCGGCCAAAGGCATCACCGTGCTGTCGATCAACGCGCTGTATCCGTTTGATGTGTGGAACGACGAGCGCCGGGAGCAGGCCTCGAAGCTCGCTGCCTATGCCCGGGACTGCGGCGCCCAAGGGCTGGTCATGTGCCCGTTGAACGACCGTGCCGACCCGCGTACCGAAGCCGAGCGCACTTCAGGCCTGCGCACGGCGTTGAGTCAGCTGGCGCCGATCCTGCGCGATCACGGCATCCTCGGTTTCATCGAACCACTGGGTTTCGAAGAGTGTTCGCTGCGCCGCAAACGCACGGCGGTGGAGGCGATCAAGGCGATCGGCGGGCTGGATGTGTTCCGCTTGGTTCACGACACCTTTCACCATCACCTGGCCGGTGAGCAAGAGTTCTTTGCTGAGCTGACCGGACTGGTGCACATCTCCGGGGTCGAAGATGCCGAAGCGCCACTGGCGACCATTCGCGATGGTCACCGGGTGCTGGTGGGCGATGGCGACATTCTCGGCAACGCGGTGCAGATCGACACCTTGCTCGGCAGCGGCTACAGCGGCTATCTGTCGTTCGAACCCTTTGCTGACAGCGTGCATGGGCTGGCGGATATCGAACAGGCGATCGGCGCGAGCATGGATCACCTGCAAAAAACTCTGGCCTGAGACAGTTATCGAACTGATTGGAAAACCCTTGTGGGAGCGAGCTTGCTCGCGATGGGGCCTGCACATTCAACTTTGATGCTGGCGCCACGGCAACGTGCTGGGTCTAGGCCAGGCTCTGGAGCAGGACAGTGGTGACCTGATCGTCCATCAGGGCCGCAATGAGCAAGGCATGGCCCACGCGGCTATCGGTTTCGCCAAGCAGCATCTGCGACGCAAGATCTACGCCTGCACTTCGTCAGTGGGACCTGGCGCGGCGAACATGCTGACCGCTGCCGCCACCGCGACAGCCAACCGCATTCCATTGCTGTTGTTGCCCGGTGATGTCTACGCCTGTCGTCAACCGGACCCGGTGCTGCAACAGATCGAGCAGTTCCACGACCTGAGCATCAGCACCAACGATGCCTTCAAGGCCGTGAGCAAATACTGGGATCGCATCAACCGTCCCGAGCAACTGATGACGGCGGCGATCCACGCCATGCGCGTGCTCACCGACCCCGCCGAAACTGGCGCCGTGACCCTGGCCTTGCCGCAAGATGTGCAGGCCGAGGCCTACGACTATCCCGATTACTTCTTGCAAAAACGCGTGCACCGTATCGAACGTCGTCCGGCTACCGAAGCGATGCTGGGTGATGCGCTGGCGCTGTTCAAAGGCAAGCGTAAACCGCTGATCATTTGCGGCGGCGGGGTCAAGTACTCTGGCGCCAACTCCGCGTTGCAGGCATTCGCCGAGCGCTTCGATATTCCCTTTGCCGAAACCCAGGCCGGCAAGAGTGCGGTAGTGTCCAGCCATCCGCTGAACGTCGGCGGGATCGGCGAAACCGGTTGCCTTGCAGCGAATCTGCTGGCCAGGGACGCTGATCTGATCATCGGCATTGGCACCCGTTACAGCGACTTCACCACCGCGTCGAAGTCCTTGTTTCAGCACCCGGACGTGCAATTCCTCAACCTCAATATCAGCCCCTGCGATGCCTTGAAACTCGACGGCGTGCAATTGCTGGCGGACGCCAGAACCGGTTTGTCGGCGCTGGCCAAAGCGCTGGGTGATTATCGCTCGAGCTGGGGCGATCAGACGTGTCAGGCCAAGGCGCAACTGGATGAGGAAGTCGATCGCCTCAATCAGGTGGAATACCAGGCCAAGGATTTCGTCCCGGAAATCAACGACCGCATGGACCCGGCGGTGCTGCGCGAATTCATCGAGCTGACCGGCTCCTGTCTGACCCAGAGCCGGGTGCTCGGTGTGCTCAATGAAACCCTGGCCGATGACGCGGTGATCGTCGCCGCCGCCGGCAGTCTGCCCGGCGACTTGCAGCGCAGCTGGCGCAGCAAGGGCGTGAACACCTACCACGTCGAGTACGGCTATTCCTGCATGGGTTACGAGGTCAACGCTGCGCTGGGCGTGAAACTCGCCGAGCCGGATCGTGAGGTCTATGCGCTGGTGGGCGACGGCTCCTACATGATGCTGCACTCGGAGCTGGCGACCTCGATTCAGGAGCGGCGCAAGATCAACGTGGTGCTTCTGGACAACATGACCTTTGGCTGCATCAACAACCTGCAGATGGAACACGGCATGGACAGCTTCGGCACCGAGTTCCGCTTCCGCAACCCGCAAACCGGCAAGCTCGATGGCGGCTTTGTGCCGGTGGATTTCGCCATGAGCGCGGCGGCCTATGGCTGCAAGACTTACAAAGTGAACACCGTTGAAGAGCTGAAAGCTGCACTGGCGGATGCGCGCTTGCAGACGGTTTCGACGCTGATCGATATCAAGGTTTTGCCCAAGACAATGATTCACAAATACCTGTCGTGGTGGCGGGTCGGTGTGGCGCAGGTTTCCACCAGTGCCCGTACCGATGCGGTGGCCAAGACCCTGAACGAACGACTGGCCAAGGCCCGTCAATACTGATTGCCCTGAAACCAATAAACAGGAGTTGTTATATGTCTTTGCTCTCTAATTCGTTGCGGGTTGGCGTCATCGGTACCGGAGCCATCGGCCAGGACCATATCCGTCGTTGCAGCCAGACCTTGCTCAACAGCCAGGTCGTGGCGGTTACCGACATCAATTTGCAGCAAGCGGCCAAGGTCGTTTCCGATCTCAAGCTGACCGCCGAGGTCTATCCCGACGGTCACGCCCTGATCAATGCACCGGAAGTCGAGGCAATCCTCGTTACCTCCTGGGGGCCGAGCCACGAAGAGTTCGTGCTGGCAGCGATTGCCGCCGGTAAGCCGGTATTCTGCGAGAAACCGCTGGCGGTCACTGCCGAAGGCTGCCGCAAGATCGTCGAGGCTGAAGTGGCTCACGGCAAGCGGCTGGTACAGGTCGGTTTCATGCGTCCGTACGACGAGGGGTATCGGGCGCTGAAATCAGTGATCGACAGTGGCCAGATCGGCGAGCCTTTGATGCTGCATTGCGCCCACCGCAACCCGACCGTGGGCGAGAACTACATGACCGACATGGCGATCACCGACACCCTGATCCATGAGCTGGATGTGCTGCGCTGGTTGCTCGATGACGACTACGTATCGGTACAGGTGGTGTTCCCGCGCAAGACCAGCAAGGCCCACGCCCATTTGAAAGACCCGCAGATCGTGTTGCTGGAAACCGCCAAGGGCACGCGCATCGATGTGGAAGTGTTCGTCAACTGCCAGTACGGCTACGACATCCAGTGCGAAGTGGTGGGGGAGACCGGTATCGCCAAACTGCCGGAACCGTCCCAGGTGCAGTTGCGCAGTGGCGCGAAGCTGTCCAATGCGATTCTGATGGACTGGAAGGACCGGTTCATCGCCGCGTATGACGTCGAGTTGCAGGCGTTCATTGACGGCGTGTGCGCCGGGCAGGTTGGCGGGCCTTCGGCATGGGATGGTTTCGCAGCGGCGGTGGCGGCCGATGCGTGCATCGAGGCGCAGAACAGCGGGCAGATCGTAAAAGTCGGCCTTCCAGAGCGTCCACACTTCTACGGTTAATCCGTACCCAATGTGGGAGCGGGCTTGCTCGCGAAAGCGGTCTGTCAGGCAACATTGTTGCTGACTGTGTAACCGTCTTCGCGAGCAAGTCGGATCGCCGCACCGCCGCTCCCACAGGGCTGGTGTCCGGGCTCAGGCCCTGGTTAAGGAGAACAACAATATGCGCATCGCACTAGATCCCTACATGTACCGCACCCTGTCCCTGGGCAAGATGGTCGATAAAGTCGCCGAACTCGGCTACGAACACATCGAGTTGTCGCCCCGGGAGGATTTCCTGCCGTTCTACAAAGCCCCGCGGGTCGACAAGGCGCGGATCAAGGAGTTTCGCAAAGCCCTGAGCGATACCGGGGTCAAACTCTCGTCTTTATTACCGATGTACCACTGGGCCGCCGCCGACGAAGGCCTGCGCGTGGCCGCCGTCCGCAACTGGAAGCGCGCGATCCAGATTGCCGTGGAGATGGACTGTCAGCTGGTCAACACCGAGCTCACCGGCCAGTCGGACAACCCGCTGGTGTGCGAGAACCAGTTCATGCGCTCCATGGATGAACTGATGCCGGAGTTCGAACGCGAAGGCATCAAGCTCGATATCCAGGCTCACCCTTATGATTTCTGCGAGCGCAACAACGAGTCGGTGGACATCATTCGCGGACTGGATCGCGACTGGATCAACTACCTCTACGCGGCGCCGCACACCTTCTTCTATGACGATGGCGTCGGTGATACCGCCTCGATGCTCAAGTACGCCGGCTCCAGGCTAAGCCACCTGATCATCGCCGACACCTACAACCACAAGGCGTCTTCGGGCTTGCGCTACATCGTCAACCCGCCGGGCGTCACCGCCACCGTGCACCAGCATCTGGACATCGGCCAGGGCGAGGTCAATTGGGACGCGTTCTTCGGCACCTTGCGCGAGATCAAGTTCGATGGCATCGCCACTGTCTCGGTGTTCGCCTGGGAGGACCGGCCGGACGAGTCCAACCGGATGATGCTCGAGCGCGTCAAAAGCGAACTCTGCCGCTGACCGACCTACACAAAACCTGTGGGAGCGGGCTTGCCCGCGATGACGGCGGCACATTCAACATATCTGTGATTGTCAGACCGCTATCGCGAGCAAGCTCGCTCCCACAGAGGCCGTGTTTTATAAGGAGAATGTTTTCATGCGCATCGGACTTGTCGGATACGGCCATGGCGGCCGGTTTTTCCATGCTCCACTGATCAGCAGTTTGCCGGGTGCGACCTTCGTTGGTGTGGTTACCCGTTCAACGGAGCGGCGCCAGTTGCTGGCGGCAGAACACCCCGGCGTGCCGGCCTTCGACAGCATCGGTCAACTGGTCGAAATCGGGGTCGATGTGCTGGTAGTGTCCACGCCGCTCAAAGGCCGCCCTGCGTTGGTGCTCGACGCCATCGAACACAATGTGGCGGTGGTCAGCGACAAGCCGTTCGCCGCTGACGCGCAACAGGCACAAACCCTGATCACCATGGCCGAACGTCAGGGCGTGCAACTGAGCGTCTACCAGAACCGGCGCTGGGACTCGGACTTTCTTACCGTGCGCAAACTCATTGAGTCCGGAGCGCTGGGCCAGGTCACCCGTTTTGAATCGCGAATCGAGCGCTATTCGCCACAGTCGGTGAACAACGGCAGTGGTGGTGGTTTCCTGCGGGATCTGGGCAGCCATCTGGTGGATCAGGCGCTGCTGCTGTTCGGCCCGGTCACCCGGGTTTACGCCGAACTGGATTACCTCGAAAAAGGCCAGTCCTTCGACAACGGCTTCTTTATGTCCCTGACCCATGCCAGCGGCGTGACCTCGCACCTGGGCGGCAGTTGCCTGCAAAACACCCCCGGCCCGCGCTTTCGTGTGACTGGCACTCAGGGCTGCTACAGCGTCGACGGCCTGGACGGGCAGGAGGCGTCGGCGCTCGCCGGGCTCACACCGAAATCCGAAGGTGAACGCTGGGGCGTGGAAGAGCATCGCCGCTGGGGCTGGTTCGAACAGGGCGAAGTGCGCGAAAGAGTTCCCTCCGAGCGTGGTTGCTGGAATCAGTTCTATTTACAGCTGCAAGCCGCATTGCAGAACGGCGGCCCATTGCCTGTGGAGGCCCGTGATGCACTGGCGACTACCCGCGTGCTAGACGCTGCGCGGCTGAGTTTCGAGCGCCATCAAGTGGTGCAATTGAGCCCGTTCGAGAGTCATGGAACAAAATCAGAATAAAATTCTAAAATGAGTTGATATGGAAAATAATTTCCAATAAAGTCATTTCCAGCGAGGTGCCTCGCACTCGGTTCCAACTCTTTTCCTGCTTGTCCGCTTACTGAAATCGTCACGCCTTATCCATAAAACCAACAAGAATGTGGAGAAAGACTTTTCATGAAGACCAAGATCCGTTTCGCCTCACTCGCCTTGTCCCTGATGTTCTCCAGCGGCGCTGCACTCGCTGACATGAAGATCGGCGTCAGCATGTCGCAGTTCGATGACACCTGGCTGACCTACCTGCGTGAGTCCATGGACACCAAAGCCAAGTCCTATCCCGATGGCGTCAAGCTGCAGTTCGAAGACGCACGCAGCGACGTGGTCAGGCAGTTGAGCCAGGTAGAAAGCTTCATCAGTCAGAAGGTCGACGCCATTGTAGTCAACCCTGTGGATACCGCCGCCACCAAAAAAATCACCGAATCGGCGGTCAAGGCCGGCATTCCGCTGGTGTACGTCAATCGCCGTCCCGATGACCTGAACCTGCCCAAAGGCGTGGTCACTGTCGCCTCCAACGATCTGGAAGCCGGTCAGATGCAGATGCAATACCTGGCCGACAAAATGGGCGGCAAGGGTGACATCGTGATCCTGCTGGGCGACCTGGCGAACAACTCCACCACCAACCGTACCAAGGGTGTCAAAGAGGTGTTGGCCAAGTACCCGAACATCAAGATCGAGCAAGAGCAAACCGGCATCTGGTTGAGGGACAAGGGCATGACCCTGGTCAACGACTGGCTGACCCAGGGCCGCAAGTTCGACGCGGTCGTCTCCAACAACGACGAGATGGCCATTGGCGCCGCGATGGCCCTGCAACAGGCCGGAGTGGAAAAGGGCAGCATCCTGATCGCCGGTGTCGACGGTACGCCTGACGGTTTGAACGCGGTGAAGAAGGGCTCTCTGGTCGTCTCGGTGTTCCAGGACGCCAAGGGGCAGGCAGACGGTTCGATCGAGACGGCAGTGAAAATGGCCAAAAACGAGCCGGTCGAGCCAGCCGTGTGGGTGCCGTATCGCTTGATCACGCTGCAAAACGTTGACCAGTTCAAATAGTCCGTCCGTTCAATAACAACAATAAACACGCAAGGTGGCAACTGGGACCTTGCTGATGGAGTACCTGATCATGTTCGCTTCAGCGACTGCTTCGAGCACCCCGTTGATGGGTGTCCAGCCAACCGCAACACCTGTCGATGAGCCGTACCTGTTGGAAATCGTCAACGTCAGCAAGGGTTTCCCCGGGGTGGTGGCCTTGTCTGACGTACAGCTGCGGGTACGCCCCGGTTCCGTGTTGGCCCTGATGGGCGAGAACGGCGCGGGCAAATCCACCTTGATGAAAATCATCGCCGGCATCTACCAGCCGGACGCCGGCGAACTGCGCCTGCGGGGCAAGCCGGTGGTCTTCGAAACGCCCCTGGCGGCGCTTCAGGCCGGGATCGCGATGATCCATCAGGAGCTCAACCTGATGCCGCACATGAGCATCGCCGAGAACATCTGGATCGGCCGTGAGCAGCTCAACGGTTTCCACATGATCGACCATCGGGAAATGCACCGTTGCACGGCGAAGCTGTTGGAGCGCCTGCGCATCAACCTGGATCCGGAAGAACAGGTCGGCAATCTGAGCATCGCCGAACGGCAGATGGTCGAGATTGCCAAGGCGGTGTCCTACGATTCCGACATCCTGATCATGGACGAACCGACCTCGGCCATCACCGACAAGGAAGTCGCCCACCTGTTTTCGATCATTGCCGATCTCAAGAGCCAGGGCAAAGGCATCATCTACATCACCCACAAAATGAATGAAGTGTTCAGCATCGCCGACGAAGTGGCAGTGTTCCGCGACGGCGCCTACATCGGCCTGCAACGGGCCGACAGCATGGACGGCGATAGCCTGATTTCGATGATGGTCGGGCGTGAACTGAACCAGTTGTTCCCGCTGCGCGAGACGCCGATCGGCGAGCTGCTGCTGTCGGTGCGCGACCTCAAGCTCGATGGCATTTTCAAGGACGTGTCCTTCGATCTGCATGCCGGCGAGATCCTCGGTATTGCCGGATTGATGGGCTCGGGGCGGACCAACGTCGCCGAGGCGATCTTTGGCATCACCCCGAGCGACGGTGGCGAGATTCGCCTCGACGGTGAAGTGGTGCGCATTACCGATCCGCACATGGCCATCGAGAAGGGCTTCGCCCTGTTGACCGAGGATCGCAAGCTCAGCGGCCTGTTCCCGTGTCTGTCGGTGCTGGAGAACATGGAAATGGCGGTGCTGCCGCACTTCGCCGGCCACGGTTTCATCCAGCAAAAAGCCTTGCGCGCCCTGTGCGAAGACATGTGCAAGAAGCTGCGGGTGAAAACCCCGTCGCTCGAGCAATGCATCGACACGCTGTCCGGCGGTAATCAACAGAAGGCATTGTTGGCGCGCTGGCTGATGACCAATCCACGAATCCTGATTCTCGACGAGCCGACCCGCGGCATCGATGTCGGCGCCAAGGCCGAGATCTACCGGCTTATCTCCTACCTCGCCAGCGAAGGCATGGCGGTGATCATGATTTCCTCGGAGCTGCCGGAAGTACTTGGCATGAGTGATCGGGTCATGGTCATGCACGAGGGCGACCTGATGGGTACCCTCGATCGCAGCGAAGCGACTCAGGAGCGAGTGATGCAACTGGCCTCGGGCATGTCCGCGGTTCACTAATGGATGCCGGCACTGGCTCGGCCAGCGTCGACGATGCGATAGAAGGGTGAGTGGTTATGAACGCGATACTGGAAAACAAACCGGCAACGGCACCGGTCAAGAGTCGCCGGCGCTTTCCGACTGAACTGAGTATTTTCCTGGTGCTGATCGGCATCGGCCTGGTGTTCGAGGTGTTCGGCTGGATCGTGCGCGACCAGAGCTTCCTGATGAACTCTCAACGCCTGGTGCTGATGATCTTGCAGGTGTCGATCATTGGCCTGCTGGCGATCGGCGTGACCCAGGTGATCATCACCACTGGCATTGACCTCTCCTCAGGCTCGGTGCTGGCGTTGTCGGCGATGATTGCCGCCAGCCTGGCCCAGACCTCGGACTTCGCCCGTGCGGTGTTCCCGTCCCTGACTGACTTGCCGGTGTGGATTCCAGTGATTGTCGGGCTCGGCGTCGGGCTGCTGGCGGGGGCAATCAACGGCAGCATCATTGCGATCACCGGGATTCCACCGTTCATTGCCACCTTGGGCATGATGGTCTCGGCCCGTGGCCTGGCGCGCTACTACACCGAAGGCCAGCCGGTGAGCATGCTATCGGACTCCTACACGGCCATCGGTCACGGCGCGATGCCGGTGATCATTTTTCTGGTGGTGGCGGTGATCTTCCATATCGCGCTGCGTTACACCAAGTACGGTAAATACACCTACGCCATCGGCGGCAACATGCAGGCGGCGCGTACGTCCGGTATTAATGTCAAACGCCATCTGGTCATCGTCTACAGCATCGCCGGGTTGCTGGCAGGACTGGCGGGTGTGGTAGCTTCGGCCCGTGCCGCCACCGGGCAGGCCGGGATGGGCATGTCCTATGAACTGGATGCGATTGCCGCCGCGGTCATCGGCGGTACCAGCCTGGCGGGCGGGGTGGGGCGCATCACCGGCACCGTCATCGGTGCACTGATCCTTGGGGTGATGGCCAGCGGATTCACCTTCGTCGGGGTCGATGCCTACATCCAGGACATCATCAAAGGCTTGATCATTGTGGTCGCGGTGGTCATCGACCAATACCGCAACAAGCGCAAACTCAAGCGCTGAGTTTGACTGTAAACAGCGAGGGCCTGTTCTGGCTCTCGCTTCGCAATACCCCCCCTCCTGCAAAGTAAAACCTGCTTCTCATCTATTCCAGGCGATCAACTGGTGCATCCGGCAGCGGGCTGCAGGTGCATATTTGAATTGGGTGTATATCCGTTGCTGCGGTCACGGCCACCCAGGGTTTCGCCCTTACGGCGAGTCACTTGGAAGAGCGGAACGCCGCCCGGCCCCAAGTAACCAAGGGCTCTTGCCCCTGGCGTTCGGTGCCTCGCTAAGGCTCGGCATGCCCTCACTCCGGCATCCATGCCGGTTTACCCACTGCGCAGAACCTCCACCCGGCCTCTCGATGGGGCAAGAAAATCAAAAACCAAAGCAACAGCGAGGCGGCCTTATAGCCGACCTGATTGCAGGTCTGTCCGCGATCCTATTGTGGGAGCGAGCCTGCTCGCGATGAACGCCCGGACAACGCGATCATCCAGACAGGGCGCGTTATCGTTGACGTCCATCGCGAGCAGGCTCGCTCCCACAGAGGATCAGGTGCAGCCGTAAAAGTCAGGTCGGCTGTCAGGCCGCCTCGCTTTTGCTTTAGATTTGGGCGCCCCGTTAACCACGATGGCCGGAGTGAGGGCATGCCGAGCCTAAGCGAGGCACCGAGTGGTGGGGCAAAGCCTTTTGCTTACATTTCGGCGTTTGGAAAAGTGAGTCGCCGTAAGGGCGAAACCCTGGGTGGCCGTGACCGCAGCAATGGATATGTACTCCGTCCCCCCCCAATCCAGTTCTTACATACAACCCCATGCTCAAGTGAACAGCATTAGGTTGGGGAGGCTGCCTTGTGACTTTCATGATGTTTAGTCGACATGCCGCACAACACTATTCACTCAACGAAAAACGCCGCTGATTCCTGACTGGAACAGCGGCGTCAATGGTTAGTGCCGGGCGCTATTTATAATGTTTCTCATAGACGGCAACCTGCTCCGGCGTGATCAGTTGGAAGGGTACCCAGACATCCGTCTCGACCGGCTCGCCCTTGATCATTTTGATGGCCGCTTGCAGCGCGGTGGCCGCTTGAGCCTTGGGGTCTTGAAAGACTGAGGCAACCAGCATCCCGCGCTTGATCGCTGCCAGGCCGTCGGGCAGGCCGTCGATGCCGACAATCGCAATCTCGCCCTTGGTTTTGCCGGCCTGCTGCAGTGCCATGGCAGCGCCGATGGCCATCTCGTCATTGTTGGCGACGATGGCATCAAAACTCGTGCCGGCCAGCAGCCAATTGCTGGTCAGGTCCATGCCTTTGTTGCGCTGCCATTCGGCGCTTTGTTGTTCGACAATCCTGATCCCGGGATAGTCCTTGAGCACCTGTTTGACGCCTTCAGTGCGGTCGTGCGTGGAGTTTTGCGCGAGGTCGCCCATGATGATCGCGAGGGTGCCTTTGCCTCCCAGTTTTTCAGCCAGGTAGCGCATTTGCAGTTGGCCGGCCTCAATGTCGTTCGATGCCACGGTGACAACGCCTTTGGGCAGGACGCGTTCGTCCGGGTGGCGGTTGACGTATACCAGTGGCGTCTGTGCTTCGACGGCGGCACGGGTCATGTTGGCGGTGGCGGCGGTGTCCACGGGCAAGACGATGACCGCATCGACCTTCTGGTTGAGAAAGCCCTGGACCTGATTGATCTGGCGAACCACATCGCCTTGGGCGTCCTCGAACTGAATCTGGATGTTTTCCTTTTTGGCGGCTTCCTCCAGGCCGCTGCGCACATAGGTCATGAAGTTGTCGTCGACCCTGGCAATGCTGACACCTATGCGATAGCTGGCGGCGGCCCATTGGCTGAAGACGAGTAGCAGCGTGGCAAAAAGTAGTGTGCAGCGACGCATGATGGTTTTCCTTTTGTTGTTATAAGTCGACATTCATCTTGATCAAGGGTGAGGGTTGCTGGCGCGCGTAGAGTCAACGTCCGAGCGCGCCGCAGGCTCCTCAATCCAGCGTGAACGCTTGCCGGAAACGTTCGAGTGCCGCTTCGCTGTCGCCGCTGGCCCAGCCTTCAAGCCCGACGACACCGGTGTATCCCATGCCGAACAAGGCTTTGGCAATGGCCGGGTAATGGATTTCGCCGGTGCCCGGTTCCATGCGCCCGGGGACGTCAGCGACCTGGATTTCACCAATGGCGCTGCCCGCGCGCTGGATCAGTTCGATCAGGTTCCCTTCGCCAATCTGCGCATGGTAAAGGTCCAGGTTCATCTTCAAATGTGGGCTGCCCACAGCCTCGATCAACGCCAGGGTATCGTCGGCGCGAGCGAACGGCGTGCCGGGGTGGTCCACCTCGGTATTGAGGTTTTCCAGAAGAAACACCCGGCCGGCGTCTTCGCCCAGGCGAGCGATYTTTTCCAGGGTCTTGCAGGCGCTCAACCACATGCGTCCGGTGGTATGRGCCACGGGTTTTACTGGTAAACCCTTATCGCCCAGGCCCGTGCCATGCAGGTTGAGACTCGGGCAATTCAGCTGGGCGGCAACGGCCAGCGATTCCCGTGCGCTGTCGAGCAGGTGCTGGATGTCTTCGGGATCGGTCAGGTTGCCCGAGATGTAACCCGTCATGGAGGTGAAATCAGCGCCGGTCGCGACCAGGGCGGGAATGTCTTTGGTCGTCCAGCTCCAGATTTCGGCGCTGAAGCCCAGTGCGTGTATGCGTTTGACCCGTTCGGTGAACGGCAGGTCGAGGAAGACCATTTCGGCACTGATCGCCAGTTTGAACGGAGTGAAACTCATGAATGGGCTCCTTGCACGCGCACCGCTTTGCCTTGCTGGAAGGACTCGATACACGCCCGGGCAATGGCCAGTGCCGCGCGGGCATCTTCACCGCTGGCGAGTGGTTTTTCACCGCTGCGCAGGCAGTCGACAAAGTGATTGAGCTCGGCCACGTAGGCATCACGCAACAGGTCGGTGTCCAGACGCTGGGTGTCTGCCTGGATGCCATCGGCCAGGTAGCGAACCAGATCAGAGTCATTGACGCTGCCCATGCTCAGCATGCCGGCGCTGCCGAACACTTCGCCCCGAACGTCGTAGCCATATACCGCCTGGAAATTCGCCTCGGCGGTGGCGATGGCGCCGTTGTCGAAACGGATCGTGACCACGGCGGTGTCCAGAAACCCTTTGTTCTTGTAGTCCGGTGCAATCAGCGCATCGGCCATGACAAAAACCTCAACCGCTTCGGCACCGGGATTGAGGTAGCGCAGGGTATCGAAGTCATGAATCAGGGTTTCGAGGAAAATCACCCACTGCGGCGAAGCGGCCGGATTGTTCAGCGCCGGATCGCGAGTCAACGAGCGCAGCAATTGCGGCGTACCGATCCGGCCGGCGACCACATCCAGGTGGGCTGTGCGGAAGCTTTTGGCAAAGCGGCGGTTGAAGCCGACTTGCAGCGTCACCTGTGCGTCAGCAGCGGCGGCGATGGCGCGGTCGGCTTCGTCCAGTGTGATGGCCATGGGTTTTTCACAAAACACGCTTTTGCCGGCGCGGGCCGCACTGATCACCAATTCGGCATGGCTGCGGGCCGGGGCGGCGATCAGTACGGCGTCGATTTCCGGGTCCTCAAGCAGTTGCTGTGGATCGGTGTAGACCCGCTGTACACCCAACTCTGCGGCGAGGCGAGCGGCCTGGCCAGGTGTCGGGTCGGCGATGGCGGCCAGGCAGGCACCGGGAATGTGCCGGGCGGCCGTCAGGCCGTGAAAGCTGCCCATGCGGCCAGCACCGATGAGGCCGAGGCGGGTGATCTTGGATGTACTCATGAAATGACTCCCTTTTATTGTTGTTCAATGACTCGACAGCAGGAATGCCCTCGCTGGTACGAAGCCAGGAGCAAGGGCTGTGCCAATATTTATCTAATTGATATTTAAGGAGTTACTAAACGCTTATTGAAATATGTGTTCATTCTGATGACATGTCTATACTGACATGTCGAAAATATGAACATAGGAGCAAATGGTGATCCCACAGCCAATGGCCTTCAGCGTGCAAGACCTCGATTACATTACGGCGCTCGGTCCGACGTCGTTAAGCGAAGGACCCATCGCTGAGCTGGAGCAAGCCTGGCTGGCGTGTCTGAGTGGTTGCACCGATCGACCTGCCGGGGTCAGGCAGATCATTTGGGACTCCTGGTTGCGCAGCGTCAGTGCCGGCCTCGATCCCGATGATGGCCAATACCGTTTTGTCACCCCTGACGTCCTGGCCGCAACACTGGCGGCCAATCGTGTGCTGATCACCGCGGCGGCGGAGGTCATGCGAGGGTTGCTCGCCTACAACCCCCGAGGCCATATCAATCTGACCGATGCCGAAGGGACGACGCTGTATTTCTGCGGCCTGGACCTCACCCCGGTGGGCAGCCGGCTGCTGGAGTCGGTGCAGGGCACCAACTGCACGGGGCTGGCGCTTGCCGAAGACCGATTGGTGTATGTACTGGCAGAGGAAAACTTCGGGGTCGCCCTGCGTCGGCGACGCATGCATTGTGCCGCCGCGCCGATCCGGGATGCCCAGGGCCGGACACTGGCCATGCTGACCCTGACCGCAGAGCCCGGCTGGTTTCATTTCCATACTCTGGGCACCGTCCAGGCCGCAGCCGAAGCGGTTTCGCGGCAAATGGCGCTGCAGGCCTTGCTGGAAGAACAACAAACCGTGCTTGAAGTGCTGAACGAGGGACTGGTGGTGCTGGATGAGCGCGGCTGCATCAAGGCACTCAATCGCTATGCCCGGCAATTGTTTCGCGTGGGCCTGGATTTGCTGGGTAGTCCGTTCCAGCGTCTGGGCCGGAGCGAACTGACCAATGAGATTCTGCTGCGCGGCGGGGAAGGGCAGCAGAATGAAGGGATAAGAGATCTGGATTGCACCTTTGAATTGCATGATCGCAGCCACCTGGCGTGCCTGGTGTCCGTGTGTTCACTGGAGCAGGGCGGGCGCATCGTCTCGCTGCGGGAGAACCGACGCATCCGGGAAATTACCCGACGGATAATCGGCACTCAGGCCAGCTACACCTTCGAAACCATTCAGGGCAGTTCGCGAGCCATTCAGGATGCGTTGCACTTGGGACGGATCGCCAGTCGCAGTGACTCGACCACACTGATCCTGGGCGAAAGCGGCACCGGCAAGGAGTTGTTCGCCCAGGCGATTCATAACGGCAGCGACCGGTGCGGTGGTCCGTTTGTGGCGGTCAATTGCGGGGCCATTCCGCGAGATCTGGTGCAGAGCGAATTGTTCGGGCATGTCGAGGGCGCCTTCACCGGATCGGCCCGCGGCGGTTCGGCCGGCAAGTTCGAATTGGCCGATGGCGGAACGATCTTCCTCGATGAAATCGGTGACATGTCGTTTGATGYCCAGGTCAGCCTGCTGCGCGTCTTGCAGGAAGGCGAGGTGACACGCGTGGGCGCGAAAAAATCGCAGCAGGTGAACGTGCGCATCATCGCGGCCACCCACCGCAACTTGAGTCAGGCGGTGGCCGAGGGTGCATTCCGCGAGGATCTTTACTACCGGCTCAACGTTCTTAATCTGACGGTTCCGCCGCTGCGGATGCGCCGGGACGATGTGCCGTTGCTGGCGCGACATTTTCTCAGCCGGTGTGCGCGCTCACTGCGCAAATCGGTGCAGGGACTTTCGCCAGAGGCGCTGGAAATTCTGTCGGCCTACCACTGGCCGGGTAATGTTCGCGAACTGGAAAACACCATTGAACGGGCGACCAACCTGGCGGTGACCGAACTGATCCAGCCGGGTGATCTACCGCTTGAAATCAAGCAAAGGCAGCGGCCGTCGGCGCCGGGAAGTTTGCCCGAACCCCGGGCCGCCCTGGACCTTGGTGCCCATGAAATGAATGCGATCATTGCGGCCCTGAAGGATACCCGCGGCAACATTCGCTTGGCCGCCAAACTGCTGAATGTTTCTCGTGGCGGGTTGTACAACAAGATGAATCGGTTCGGCCTGAGTGCCGAGGTTTTTCGTTCGGACCCCAGCCTGTGACGGGACTGCTCAGGCCGTCAGCCTCGAGCGTTTTCCGAGGTCATGATCTGCAACGGAATATGGACCCGATGCCGGACTGAATCGAAGTCCGGCGTGGTCTGCAGTTCGACCAGCAAGTCGACCAGCGCTGCCGCCAGCAATCGCGGTTGGGAATCGATGACCAGGCTGATCAAGCCCTGATCCAGGGCTTGCCGCGACAACTCGGTCGACTCCTGCAGGATGCAGCAGAGGTTCGGCCGCTTCGGTAACTGCGACAGGGCACTGATGATGCCGTCGCCGCCCCCGCCGACCACGCACAAACCCCGCAAGTCGTCATGGCGCGCGACAAGTTCCAGCGTCGCCTCTTCGGTGATGTCGCAGTTGTCCAGATTGATCACCGCTTCAAGCAGCCGCAACCCGGGTGCACGTTCCGCCAGGTAACTGCGCAGCCCCTCCACCCGAGCCTGATGGCCGAGAAAACGGTGACCGCCGAGCAAGACCCCGATGCTGCCTTTGCGTGCGCCACACGTGTGAGCCATCAGCCAGCCCATGGTGCGCCCGACCTCATGATTATCCTGGCCGACGTAAGGCTCATTCGCTGCCTCATGGATGTCGGACAGCAGGGCGATCACCGGTACACCCGCTGCTCTGATCTGAGCGATGGCAGCATTGATCAGCGGGTGAGCGAAGCTGACCACCGCCAGGCCATCGCACTGCACCGCCAGTTGTTCGATCTGGGCAATGATGGCGCCGGGTGTGCGATCGAAAACGTATTCGAATTGGCAGCTCAGGTTGGCGCCGGCGTGACGCTGCGCCGCCTCGGTGATGGCGGCGGCAACGTTGGCATAGAACGCCTGGGCAGTACCGAGCAGCAGGATGCCGAAACGATAGCTGGGACGCCGTTCGCGGATCCGCTGGCCGATCAGCCGGGCTGCGAAATAACCGACCGCTTCGGCGGCCTGGAAGACTTGCTCGGCGGTAGCCGGGCTGACCGGAGCCCTGGCGTTGAGCACCCGGTCCACAGTGGCGACACTCAACCGAGCGTGCTCGGCGACCGTGGCGATGGTTGGGCGTTTAGTGTTGTTCATGACAGGCCCCACAGGCGCTTTGATAGAAAACTATCAAGCTTCAATGGGCCTGGATGATAGCTTGATAGGGAATGTATTCAAGGGCTTGAGGGTAATCTTTGTGCTCTCTATCTTTTCTCCAGCGATGTGATCCCGCATCGAAGCAAGTGCCTTAAACCATCAAGCTTGCGGAGAACAATAAAATGCCTGAACAACACGCAGCATCTGAAAACTCCGGTAAACCCGTGCCTCGGGATTATCGGTTGACGGGTCCCGAAGCCGCTAAAGCCGCGCAAAAAGGCCTGGTCTCGGCCAACTGGTATCAATCACCCATTCCCCGTAAACGCCTGAAGGAGTTAATGCAGCGCCGCGACGGCCCGGCTTTGCGCGATATCGCGATCTGGCTGCTGGCGATGGTCGTGACCGGGTTCGGCGGTTATTGGTTCTGGGGCTCATGGGCCTGTGTTCCGTTCTTCTTCGTCTATGGCCTGCTTTACGGCACGGCGTCCAATGCCCGTTGGCACGAAGCAGGTCACGGGACGGCATTCAAAACCCGCTGGATGAATGATGCGGTCTACCAGCTGTCGAGCTTCATGTTCATGTTCGAACCCCAGGTCTGGCGCTGGAGCCACGCACGGCACCACACCGACACCATCATCGTCGGTCGCGACCCTGAGATCGTCGAGCCGCGTCCGCCGAGCCTGATCAATATGGTGCTGAGCTTTTTCAGGATGCCTTACGCGTTGAAGACGATGGGGTCTGTCTGCCGGCATGCAGTCGGGCGGATGGATGAAGAAGAGCAGACGTTCATCCCCGAATCCGAGTGGCCCAAGGTGGCAAGGGACGCGCGTGTCTGGCTGGCGATTTATGGGCTTGTCCTGGGCGCCGCACTGTATTTGCAGAGCTGGTTGCCGCTGATGTTCATCGGCCTTCCGACTCTCTATGGCGGCTGGTTGTCCTACCTGTTCGGCCTTACGCAGCATGTCGGTCTGGCCGAAGACGTACTCGATCACCGTAGCAACTGCCRCACGATTTACATGAACCCGGTACTGCGTTTCATGTACCTCAACATGAACTATCACCTGGAACACCACATGTATCCGATGGTGCCTTTTCATGCGCTGGCGCAGCTTCACGAAGAAATCCGCCACGACTGCCCGCCGCCTTACACCAGCCTGTACGAGGCCTTCAGGGAAATCATCCCGACGATCTGGAAACAGCGCAAAGACCCGAACTATCACATCCGTCGGCCTTTACCACCGCGCGTAGAACCTGCCGCAACCGTCCAGGCAGAAGCTGAAGTCACGCCGGCCTGACACCTTCCTGGCTGTACCACTACAAGAGAAAATGCCATGACCGATCAATGGATCGATGTATGTGCCGTGGGCGAAATAAATGAAGAGGATGTCATTCGTTTCGACCATGGCCCGCACACCTATGCCGTCTACCGCTCTGCAGACGACGAGTTCTTCGCCACCGCGGGCCTGTGCACCCACGAGTCCATCCACCTCGCCGATGGCCTGGTGATGGAGCATGTCATCGAGTGCCCCAAGCACAATGGACGCTTCGACTACCGCTCCGGTAAAGCCCTTGGCGCACCGGTGTGCGTCAACCTCAAGACCTATCCGGTGCGGGTCGAGGCGGGGCGTGTCCTGCTCGCAATCACGGTTTAATCGCAGGGAGTCTGTGCCATGAGTTCTATCAATGCTCCACTGGTCATCGTCGGCGCCGGGCATGCAGGTGGCCGCGCGGCGCTGACCCTGCGGGCTGAAGGTTATAGCGGTCGCCTGATCCTGATCGGCGACGAATCCCACCCGCCCTACGAACGTCCGCCGCTGTCCAAAGGGCTGTTACAGGGCGCGGTTGAACTGACAGGTTGCAGTTTGTGCGATAGCGCTCAACTCGCTGCACTGGACATCGAGCACCTGGCCGGTAACCCGGTGAAAAACCTCGATCCGCAGCAGCATCGATTGCAGTTGGCCGATGGCAGTTGGTTGCATTACGCCCGTCTGTTGCTCGCGACCGGGGGCAGGGCGCGACTGTTGCCTTCGGTGCCTGAGCATCTGCCCAACGTACTTTATCTGAGAACCCATGATGAGGCGGTTGCACTGCGAGATTCGCTGCGGCCAGGCGCCCGATTGGTGATCATCGGCGGCGGCTTCATCGGCCTCGAAGTTGCCGCGACCGCCCGTGCCCTGGGTTGCACGGTGACCTTGCTCGAAGCCGGGCCGCGCCTGGCAGGTCGCGTCCTGCCGGAGCGATTGTCCAGTGTCCTGCTGGAATTGCATCGCCGTCAGGGCGTGGACGTCCGGCTGAACGTGGCGATTGAAACGGTGCAGGGCTCCACCCGCGCTGAAGCGGTGCAACTGGTCGACGGCCAGTTGTTGTCCTGCGACCTGATCGTGGTGGGCATCGGTATGCAACCCAACACCGAGTTGGCCGTGGCCGCCGGGTTGGAAGTTGGTCAGGGCATTCGCGTCGATGCACAACTGCGCACCAGTGCGCCGGACATCTTCGCAGCAGGCGACGTCTGTGAGTTTCGTCTGCACCCGCAAGGGGGGTTCCAGCGTCAGGAAACCTGGCGCAACGCTGAAACCCAAGGCCGTCACGCCGCTCTGAACCTGCTGGGGGGCGAGCAGCCCTTCGACGTCATTCCCGGCTTTTGGTCCGATCAGTACGACTGG
Organism: Pseudomonas sp. KB_15; assembly: GCF_052114525.1. Classification (NCBI taxonomy): domain Bacteria; kingdom Pseudomonadati; phylum Pseudomonadota; class Gammaproteobacteria; order Pseudomonadales; family Pseudomonadaceae; genus Pseudomonas; species Pseudomonas sp. KB_15. The sequence continues at coordinate 70,139 of NZ_JBFREX010000031.1, forward strand.
GGGCTGCAAACCGTGGGCATCATCGCCAACACCGAACCGACGGTGAGCCGGACAACCCCGGGTGGTGGTTTCCTGTTGTTCTACCTCGATGCCGAACTACGTCTGCTAGGGGCTTGCGGCTGGGGTCAGGGTAATAGCGTCGCCAAGGACATCAAGTTGTGCGAACGCCTGATCACCCACCATAACCCTCTCTCGGTGGTCGCTTTAGCCGATGCCGATGTATCACTCAAACAATTGTTGAGGAGCTGACATGCGCGAATTCCTGGTGTTTCAGTCCTTGTGGGCCATGCAAGATCATCGTGGCCAATGCGACCTTTCCATTGAAGCGCAACTGGAGAAAATCGCCGCCGCCGGTTTCGACGGGGTCACCGACCATTTCTGGGTCGCACCACAGGCTGCACGCCTGAGCGCCGCCGCCAAGGCGCAAGGCCTGCAAGTCGAAGGTCAACTGTTTCCCCGGACCGTGGATGATCTGGCGGCCGCGCTCGATGTCGTCTCCCGCTACGGCTGCCACCACCTCACGCTACAGGCAGACGTCCGGCCGCGTACGCTGGCACAAGCCATTGAATTGATCGAAGGCTGGCAGCGTCTGGCCGAGCAGGTGGACTTTCCGATCCTGCTGGAAACCCACCGTTATCGCCTCACCAGCGACCTGTTGTTCACTCTCGACATTCTCGCGCAAATGCCCGACCTCAAACTGTTGGCTGACTTGTCCCACTACGTCGTGGGCCGGGAATTGCCTGAGTCGGCTACCGCTGAAGACGACGAACAGATCCTTACCATCCTGCGCCACAGTTGGGGCTTTCACGGCCGGGTCGCCAATGGCGAACAGGTTCAGGTGCCCTTGAGCTTCGCCCAGCATCGACCCTGGCTGGACCGATTCCTGGGCTGGTGGCGCTACGGGATCGAGGATTGGCTGGCCCGCCCGAACACACCTGCCAGTCTGTCCTTCACCTGTGAACTCGGCCCGCCACCTTATGCGATAACAGGGGCTGACGGGCGTGACATAACGGATCGCTGGGCTGAGGCATTGATGTTGAAGGAGCTGATGCGTGGCGTTTGGAGCGACTGCAAGGTGCGAGCGGCCATGTCAAAAGTTTGATTTCACCGATCAGGTCATCAACCGCCGCGAGTATGCACTCGATCGTTGTTTCATCGATGAATCTGCCGTCCCGGATTTTTTGATTGACTCCGGGAATGACGATCCGGGGGCAACTGATCACTCTGGAAAGCGTGGCCGAAAGCGTTTCGCGCAGTTGAGACTGGGCACGTACTCCCCCGAGCAGGTCCGGTAAAGAGGTCATGATCAGTACGGGGGTAGGTAGCAATGTCGAAATATCCAGAAATTTTCCGTGTCGACGCGGGTTTCTGACTGGACTTGTTCAAACTATTTTCCGGAATGCATGGCAGTCACCCTGTAACTGAGCTTTTCTAATGACTCTGACGACGCGTGATCGACCAGCAGGTTTCCGTGGAGAGCAATCGATGCCTACCTTCCAAAAGCGTGTCCGGTTGTTCTCTCTCGGTTTAGCCATAGGCGTATTCGCCATCCCGCTGCACGCCGCACAAGCTCCTCCTCCCAATCCGCCTGCGGTGCAACTGGAATCCAAGGCGCTGGATGTTCTAAAAGGAATGAGTGCCAGGCTCGCGGGCACTCAGGGCATGAGTTTCAAAGCCGTCACGACCTACGAAAAACCCAGCCGGCTAGGGCCTCCCTTGGCCTATGGCACGGTGGCCCTGGTCAACGTGCAACGACCGGATCGCCTTCGTGTGTTGACTTCCGGCGACGGTCCGGCAACCGAGTTTTACTACAACGGCAAAAAAGCCTATGCCTTTGAACGTAAAAACAACTTGCTGGCCCAAGCGGACGCGCCTCCAACCATTGATGCGACCCTGGAAGCCGCGTACCGGCGTGCCGCCATCTATTTTCCGTTTACCGACGTGATCGTCGCCGATCCCTACAAGGATTTGTCCCGGGATATGCGCGTGGCGTTTTACATCGGCCAAAGTACGGTCGTCGGTGACACCACCACCGATGTGATCGCCTACACCAGCGACAGCGTGTTCGTCCAGGCATGGATCGGCGTGCAGGACAAGTTGCCACGCCGGTTGCGCGCGGTGTTTCTCGATGATCCGACACGATCCCGGCATCAAGTCGATTTCAGTGACTGGAAGCTCCGGTCGGCGATGTCTGCGGATTTTTTCAAGCCTGACCACATTGAAACGGCGCACCACATTCAGTTTGCCCCACCGCCCGATCTTCGTGCCCCGCAGGGGGTAAAAGAGCCCGTGGCGAAACCCTGAACAAGGAGACTGACCCATGAACAGATCTACCTTGAAAATCGCAGGCCTGTTTGTCGCGGTGCTCACCTGCAACGAAGCAGCGGCCTGGTCCCACGCTTCCGGCTTCGGGCGCGCTTCCGGAGGAGGGGGCTCATGGAGTCATTCGGGTGAATACGGCTCGGCCTCGGGCGGTGGCGGCAGTTGGAGTGGCGAAAGTAATCGCGGCGGTTCGGCTTCCGGAGGAGAGGGGAGCTGGAGCGGCTCAGGCTATCGTGGCGGCTCGGCGTCCGGTGGCGAAGGCTCCTGGCACGGCACTGGTGCGGAAGGTGGAACGGCTTCGGGTGGCGAAGGTGCCTGGCATGCGCAAGGTGAAAATGGCGCCACCGCCGCTGGCTATCACGCGGATGGCTATGGCACGACGGCTTACCGACCACCCGTTTATGGCGCAACCGCTTACCATGCCGTGCCTTACGGGACCGCTTACTACCATCCGCCAACCGCTGTGATTGCCAGTAGTGGCTGCTACAACTGTGGCTATAACGAGGGAGTCAATCCGGCAGCTGCCGCTGCGGCGGGCGTGGTCGTCGGTGAAGCAGCAGCGACGGTCGTCGACGGGAACGCCAGCTATAACGCCGGCATGGTGGCTTCCGCACCACCGACAATGCCCATGGGGGCGACGTACGCCTCACTGCCTCCAGGATGTGGCTTGATAAGCTTCTCCAATACCACGTATTACCAGTGCGGCAATTCCTGGTTGCGACCGTCCTATGGCGCCAACGGAGTTTTTTACACCGTTGTGCCGATGCCTTGATCCCTTGGCTGAAGCAGTCAAAAGATCGAATGCTGCGCCCCCGAAGCATTCCACCCTTCTCCCAAGCAGATGAACTATTGGTTTATCGAGTGGGCAAGTCGCTGTACGAGACTCGGCGTATCGACGATCTGCTTTCGCGCATGATCGACGCGGCCACGGCCGCTCCTCTCAGGTAAGCGATGGCCATGACATGGACCACTACGCTGCGGACGTTGCCGCGTTGGCACAGCAACTGAACCTGCGCAACGCTGTACATATCGGCCACTCGACCGGTGGCGGGGAGGCGACGCGCTATGTCGCCAGGCATGGCCAGTTGCACAAGCACGTGGCCAAACTGATTTTGATTGGCGCCCCTACAGTCGAGGCAAAATCTGGTGCTCGCACACCTCGTAGTTAAGCAATTTCAGCCGCGACACCCTTTGTAGCAGCTGCCGAGCCCGCGAGGCTGCGTTCGGCTGCTAAGCAGTCGCAAAATCAGTAATCGCGGTACGTCAGGCAGGCCGCGTCAGCTGGACTCACGGCTGCTATGCAGCCGAACGCAGCCTCGCGGGCTCGGCAGCTGCTACAGATCGCATTACCGCTTAACTGACTGGCATTA
>NZ_JBFREX010000032.1:0-51131 GCF_052114525.1 Pseudomonas sp. KB_15
TTCCAGAGTGAACAGAAGGATGAAGGCCAACAACGCCAACAGCAGCAGAACCCGCAACAGGCGACTGAATCTACGCACGCCCGTCACCCCGATGTTCGCTGTCAAACTCATCCTCTTCCTCATTCACCCGATCCCGCAGTTCTTTACCCGGCTTGAAATGCGGAACGAACTTGCCGTCGAGACTGACAGACTGACCGGTTTTCGGGTTACGGCCGACCCGTGGCGCGCGGTAGTGCAGAGAGAAGCTGCCAAACCCCCGGATCTCGATACGATCCCCGGTAGCCAGACATTGGGACATTTGCTCAAGCATGGTCTTGATAGCCAGCTCCACATCCTTGGATGAGAGCAGCCCTTGATGGGTGACAATTCGTTCGATCAACTCCGACTTCGTCATATTTTTCCCTTCTTTTTCAAGCAGCTAGGTAAGCGCTTCAAAGGTTTTAGCATGCCCGCACGATTTTGAACAGTCCGAGTTTTGCCATCTATCCCACCACCTCAAAATGCTCGATTCCTGGAAAGTGGAAGACCTCTGAGCAATCACGGCCTCATCGGCAGATCACCAACAGGGTGCGCGTCAGGAAGCCTGCCGGGTTGAATCCAAAGGGGAAGCCCTCCTCCTCTTCCTTGAGATCATCAGACCTCGTCAAAACTTTGTAACCAGCCCCCTTACACTCCTTAGCCGCGCGCTTGTAACACTTTTCCCATTTCGAACCGAGCCCGGAACAATCGACCTCAATACCGCTAACCCCATGCACTACGTGAGTTTTGGCGCTGGTGGTACAACCCGCTAGCGCCAGAACTGCTACTGCGACAATGAGCTTGTTCATTCACTTCCTTTCGCCAGAAAGCCTACCGGGCGATCATTTGTCTCAGGCTAAAGACTAGCTGTTAATAAGCGTTTGATCCGGCTAAACAATCAGACAATTTTTCAGCATTTTTGGTTCACGATTCAAGCGGGTAAAGCCGGCGCGACTCACCAAATTCCAGGTACAAAAAAGGGCGACCGAAGTCGCCCTTTTTTACAGAAAATCAGAACTTAGTTCTGTTTTTCCATTTGTGCACGCAGCAGGTCACCCAGAGTGGTGGCCACAGGAGCATCAGTAGCTACTGGCTTGTCGCGCAGGCTCTGGATTGCTTCTTTCTCGTCTTCAACGTCTTTCGACTTGATCGAGAGCTGAATTACACGGCTCTTGCGGTCAACGCTGATGATCTTGGCTTCTACTTCTTCGCCTTCTTTCAGAACGTTGCGCGCGTCTTCAACGCGGTCACGGCTGATTTCGGAGGCTTTCAGAGTCGCTTCGATATCGTCGGCCAGAGTGATGATGGCGCCTTTAGCGTCAACTTCCTTCACGATGCCTTTAACGATGGCGCCTTTGTCGTTCTCTTGAACGTACTCGGAGAACGGATCGCTTTCCAGTTGCTTGATACCCAGGGAGATGCGCTCGCGCTCTGGGTCAACCGACAGGATAACGGTGTCCAGCTCGTCGCCCTTCTTGAAGCGGCGAACGGCTTCTTCGCCCACTTCGTTCCAGGAGATGTCGGACAGGTGAACCAGACCGTCGATGCCGCCGTCCAGACCAATGAAGATACCGAAATCGGTGATCGACTTGATGGTGCCGGAGATTTTATCGCCCTTGTTGAACTGGCCAGAGAAATCTTCCCATGGGTTAGATTTGCACTGCTTGATGCCCAGGGAGATACGACGACGCTCTTCGTCGATGTCCAGAACCATAACTTCCACTTCGTCGCCGACTTGTACGACTTTCGAAGGGTGGATGTTCTTGTTGGTCCAGTCCATTTCGGAAACGTGTACCAGACCTTCAACGCCTTCTTCCAGCTCAGCGAAGCAGCCGTAGTCGGTCAGGTTGGTTACACGAGCGGTAACGCGAGTGCTTTCCGGGTAACGGGCTTTGATAGCAACCCATGGATCTTCGCCCAGTTGCTTCAGGCCCAGGGAAACACGATTGCGCTCGCGATCGTACTTCAGAACCTTGACATCGATCTCGTCGCCAACGTTGACGATTTCGGAAGGATGCTTGATACGCTTCCAAGCCATGTCGGTAATGTGCAGCAGGCCATCGACGCCACCCAGATCGACGAATGCGCCGTAATCGGTGAGGTTCTTGACGATACCTTTGACTTGTTGGCCTTCCTGCAGGGATTCCAGCAGAGCTTCGCGCTCGGCGGAGTTCTCGGCTTCCAGGACGCTGCGACGGGAAACGACAACGTTGTTGCGCTTCTGGTCCAGCTTGATGACCTTGAATTCCAGCTCTTTGCCTTCCAGGTGCGTGGTGTCGCGCACTGGACGGACGTCAACCAGAGAACCTGGCAGGAACGCACGGATGCCGTTAACGTCGACAGTGAAGCCGCCTTTAACCTTACCGTTGATAACGCCCTTGACCACTTCTTCGGCTGCGAAGGCTGCTTCCAGAACAATCCAGCATTCAGCGCGCTTGGCTTTTTCACGGGACAGCTTGGTTTCACCAAAGCCATCTTCAACCGAGTCCAGAGCAACGTGAACTTCGTCACCGACGTTGATGTTCAGTTCGCCAGCGTCGTTGTAGAACTGCTCAAGCGGGATGAGTGCTTCAGACTTCAGGCCAGCGTGAACGGTTACCCAGCGAGCCTGGTAATCGATATCAACGATAACACCGGTGATGATGGAGCCTGCCTGAAGGTTCAGGGTTTTTAGGCTTTCTTCAAAGAGTTCCGCAAAGCTTTCGCTCATTTTAATTCCTGTTGATGAGGGCGAAGAATACGCCCATCTCCACACCCCAGACGGTGTGGGTTAGTTTCATTTAAAAGAAGCCACCGCAGGACTATGACTGGTCCCCTGCGGCCTTCTTGGTCACCCGGCGATATCGCGAATGGCGATCTCGCTCATGATGCGTTCCAGCACCTGGTCGATGGATAATTCCGTGGAATCCAGCTGTATGGCGTCAGCCGCCGGTTTGAGCGGGGCTACCGCTCGCTGGGTATCACGCTCATCGCGCGCACGTATCTCATCTAGCAGACTCGACAGACTAACACCCTCGACCTTGCCCTTCAACTGCAAATATCGACGGCGTGCCCGCTCCTCGGCACTGGCGGTCAGAAAAATCTTCAGCGGCGCGTCAGGAAAAACCACGGTGCCCATGTCGCGACCATCCGCCACAAGGCCCGGCGCTTCCTGAAAAGCACGTTGGCGCTGCAACAGCGCCTCGCGTACAGCTGGCAGCGCAGCCACCTGGGAAGCGCCGGAACCGACGCTTTCGGTGCGAATGACATCGCTGACTTCGTCACCTTCCAGAATGATGCGTTGCAACTGACCGTCCGTCGCCGCGATGAATTGCACATCCAGATGAGCGGCAAGTTTCTTCAGCAGCTCTTCATTGGTCAGGTCGACACCATGGTTATGCGCAGCGAAGGCCAGCAATCGGTACAACGCACCGGAATCGAGCAGGTTCCAGCCCAGGCGCTTGGCCAGGATCCCGGCTACCGTGCCCTTGCCCGAGCCGCTTGGTCCATCGATGGTGATGACCGGTGCAATGTTGTTCACGACTGCGCCTCTTGTGCCACGCGAATACCGACCTGTGCGCACAGCGCCAGGAAGTTCGGGAACGACGTCGCGACGTTGGCGCAATCATGAATGCGGATCGGCGCACTGGCGCGCAGCGAAGCAACGCTGAACGCCATGGCGATACGGTGATCGCCGTGACCGTGCACTTCACCGCCGCCGATCTGGCCGCCGTCGATGATGATGCCATCCGGAGTTGGCTCGCACTTGACGCCCAGCGCCAGCAAACCATCAGCCATGACCTGGATACGGTCCGACTCCTTGACCCGCAGCTCTTCGGCACCCCGCAATACGGTGCGCCCTTCGGCACACGCGGCAGCCACGAACAGCACCGGGAACTCGTCGATCGCCAGTGGAACCAGCGCCTCGGGAATCTCGATACCTTTGAGTTTAGCTGCACGTACGCGCAGGTCTGCTACCGGTTCGCCACCCACTTCACGCTGGTTCTCCAGGGTGATGTCGGCGCCCATCAGGCGCAGGATGTCGATCACACCGGTACGGGTCGGGTTGATGCCGACGTGCTCCAGCACCAGTTCCGAACCTTCGGCGATCGACGCCGCCACCAGGAAGAACGCCGAGGACGAAATATCACCCGGGACTTCAATGTGGGTCGCGGTCAGCTTGTTACCGGACTCGACCGATGCGGTCGCACCGTTGACCGTTACCGGGTAGCCGAAGCCACGGAGCATACGCTCGGTATGGTCACGGGTCGGAGCAGGCTCGGTAACCGTGGTCTTGCCTTCGGCATACAGACCGGCCAACAGCAGGCAGGACTTAACCTGGGCACTGGCCATCGGCATGGTGTAGGTCAGCCCCTTGAGCTTGTGGCCACCACGAATGGTCATCGGCGGACGACCTTCAGCGGCGGTTTCGATCACCGCGCCCATTTCACGCAGCGGATTGGCCACGCGATTCATCGGGCGCTTGGACAGCGAAGCGTCGCCGGTCAGGGTGCTGTCAAAGTTCTGCGCAGCCAGCAAACCGGACAACAGACGCATCGAAGTACCGGAGTTGCCCAGATAGATCGGGCCCGGCGCCGGCTTCAGGCCATGCAGGCCGACACCGTGAATGGTCACGCGACCGTGGTGCGGGCCTTCGATCACGACGCCCATGTCACGGAATGCCTGCAAGGTCGCCAGGGCATCTTCGCCCTCGAGGAAGCCTTCGACTTCGGTGACACCTTCAGCCAGGGAACCGAGCATGATCGAACGGTGGGAAATCGATTTGTCACCCGGTACGCGAATCCGACCGGACAGGCGGCCACCAGGTTGAGCCAGGAAAATCAGATCGTTGGAATTCATAGCGTCCACATAGGCCCTGCGGGCCAGGATTTTACTGAAATGCTCGCGGGCAACCCGGGCGCGAGTGAAAACGCCCAACAATTGGTGCCCATCCCCTGCATCGACCGCGTCGCGCAAGGCGTCGAGGTCGCTGCGAAATGTATCGAGTGTGCGCAGGACAGCCTCACGGTTGGCGAGGAAGATGTCGTGCCACATGACCGGGTCGCTTCCGGCGATTCTTGTGAAATCGCGGAAACCGCCCGCAGCGTAACGGAAGATCTCAAGATTTTCATTGCGCTTGGCCAGTGAGTCGACCAAACCGAACGCCAGCAAGTGCGGCAGATGACTGGTCGCGGCCAGCACTTCGTCGTGACGTTCGACCTGCATGTGCTCGACATCGGCGCCCAGCTCGCGCCACAAACGGTCGACTACTGCCAAGGCTGCCGGATCAGTCTGATCCAGCGGAGTCAGGATCACTTTGTGGCGACGGAACAGCTCGGCGTTGGAGGCTTCCACCCCGCTTTGCTCGGAACCGGCAATGGGGTGCCCCGGCACGAAGCACGACGGCATACTGCCAAATGCCTCGGTGGCCGCACGCACCACATTACCCTTGGCACTGCCGACATCGGTCAGGATCGCTTGCCCCAGATCCATGCCGGCCAGGCGTGCGAGCACTTTCTCCATGGCCAGGATCGGCACCGCGAGCTGGATGACGTCGGCGCCCTGACAAGCGACGCCCAGGTCTTCCTCGCAGCGATCCACCACACCCAACTCGACCGCGAGTTTGCGCGATTGCGGATCGAGATCGACCCCGACCACTTCGCGGCACAGACCGCTTTCACGCAAACCCTTGGCAAACGAACCGCCGATCAACCCAAGACCGACCACCACCAGGCGACCGATCATAGGTTCAGCAGATTGCAGCGCAGTGACATCAACCACGAGCCAGAACCTTGGTCAGCGCTTCAAGGAAGCGGCTGTTCTCTGCCGGCAGGCCAATGGTGATGCGCAGGTGATTCGGCATGCCGTAATTGGCCACCGGACGCACGATCACGCCCTCACGAAGCAAGCCCTGGAACACCGGGGCCGCGACTTGACCGAGATCGACGCAGATGAAATTGCCTTTGGACGCAATCCAGCTCAGCCCCAGTTCACGGAAACCGGCTTCCAGTTGCTGCATGCCGGACTCGTTCAACTGGCGACTTTGCGCCAGATATTCTTCGTCCTTCAACGCCGCACAAGCAGCGGCCAGGGCCAGACTGTTGACGTTGAACGGCTGGCGTACACGGTTCAGCACGTCTGCGACCACCGCCGTGGACAAGCCATAACCCACGCGCAGCGCCGCCAGGCCGTAGGCCTTGGAGAAGGTGCGGGAAACCAGCAGGTTCGGATAAGCCGCCAGGAAGTCCAGGCCATCCGGCAGATCGCTGCCTTCGGCGTACTCGATGTAGGCCTCGTCCAGTACGACCAGCACATGCTCCGGAACATCCTGCAGGAATTCGTCCAGCGCCTCGGCGTCGAACCAGGTCCCGGTCGGGTTGTTCGGGTTGGCGATGAACACCACGCGGGTATTGGCATCGATCGCCGCCAGCATGGCAGGCAGGTCATGCCCCCAGTCTTTGGCCGGGATGACCTTGGCCTGTGCGCCGACTGCCTGAGTGGCAATCGGGTAGACCGCGAACGCATGCTCGCTGAACACGGCGTTCAGGCCCGGTGCCAGATAGGCACGTGCGACCAATTCAAGAATGTCGTTGGAGCCATTACCCAGCGTCACTTGATTCAGTTCGACACGGCACTGCTCGGCCAGCAGGGTCTTGAGCGCAAAACCGTTGCCGTCCGGATAGCGGGTCAGCTCGGCCAGCGCCTCGCGGATGGCCGCCAGCGCCTTGGGGCCAGGGCCCAGCGGGTTTTCGTTGCTCGCCAGTTTGACGATGCTGGCTGGATCGAGGTCCAGCTCACGCGCCAGTTCGTCCACGGGCTTGCCCGGAACGTAAGGCGAAAGTTGTTGCACGCCCGGCTGTGCCAGAGCGAGGAAATTGCCACTCATTTGCTACCGCCCCTTAGAGAACTGCTTTCGGGTAGGAGCCCAGCACTTTGAGTGCCACTGCTTCCTGACTGATCTTTTCCAGCACACCTTTGACCAGCGGGTCGCGATGATGGCCGACAAAATCGATGAAGAACACGTAGGTCCATTTACCGCTGCGCGACGGACGAGTCTCGATTCGCGTCAGGTCGATGCCATTGTCGTGGAACGGCACCAGCAACTCATGCAGCGCACCTGGCTTGTTGCTCATAGAGACGATGATAGAAGTCTTGTCGTCGCCGGTCGGCGGCACTTCCTGATTACCGATCATCAGGAAGCGCGTGGAGTTGTCCGGGCGATCCTCGATCTTCTCGGCCAAACGGGTCAAGCCGTACAGGCCGGCCGCCATGTCGCCGGCAATCGCCGCCGAGTTCCACTCGCCCTTGACCCGCTTGGCGGCTTCGGCGTTGCTGGACACCGCCACACGCTCGACATTCGGGTAGTGGGAGTCCAGCCACTTGCGGCACTGGGCCAGGGACTGGGCATGGGAGTAGATGCGGCTGATGCTGTCGGTCTTGGTGTTTTCACCGACCAACAGATGATGGTGGATACGCAGCTCGACTTCGCCGCAGATCACCATGTCATGTTCGAGGAAGCTGTCGAGGGTGTGGTTGACCGCACCTTCGGTAGAGTTTTCCACCGGCACCACGCCAAAATTCACCGCACCGGCCGCCACCTCACGGAACACTTCGTCGATCGCCGCCATCGGCTTGCTGATCACCGCGTGACCAAAGTGCTTCATGGCCGCTGCTTGAGTAAAGGTGCCTTCAGGGCCGAGATAAGCCACTTTCAGCGGCTGCTCGAGCGCCAGGCACGAAGACATGATTTCACGGAACAACCGCGCCATCTCTTCGTTGCCCAGCGGCCCCTGATTACGCTCCATGACACGCTTGAGCACTTGAGCTTCGCGCTCAGGACGATAGAACACCGGCACTTCGCCTTCGGCCAGCGAGGCCATCTTTACTCGCGCGACTTCCTGGGCGCAGCGCGCACGCTCACTGATCAGCTCCAGGACCTTTTCGTCCAGGGCATCAATGCGCAGACGCAGTGCCTTGAGTTCTTGCTCAGACATTAGCCGTGTTCCTTCTCGAACTCTGCCATGTACGAAACCAGCGCGTTGACGGCGTTGATGTCGACGGCGTTATAGATGGAGGCGCGCATACCGCCCACGGAACGGTGACCCTTGAGGTTCAACAGACCACGCTCGTCGGCACCGGCCAGGAACGGCTTGTCCAGACGATCGTCTGCCAGGCGGAATGGTACGTTCATCCACGAGCGGTCCGACTTGTTGATCGGGTTGCTGTACAGGCCGCTGGCATCGATGAAGCCATACAACGTGCGCTGCTTGACTTCATTGAGCTTGCCGATGGCTTCGACACCGCCCTGCTCTTTCAGCCACTCGAACACCAGGCCGGACAAGTACCAGGCCAGTGTCGGCGGGGTGTTGTACATCGAACCGTTATCGGCCGCGACCTTGTAGTTGAGCATGGTCGGGCAAATGGAGCGGGCGTTGCCCAACAGGTCTTCGCGAACGATGTTGACCACGATGCCGCTCGGACCGATGTTTTTCTGCGCGCCGGCGTAGATCATGCCGAAGCGCGAAACATCCACCGGACGCGACAGGATGTCGGAGGACATGTCAGCCACCAGCGGAACATCACCGGTTTCCGGAATCCATTGGAACTCCAGGCCGCCAATGGTTTCGTTCGGCGCATAATGAACGTAGGCCGCGTCTTTCGACAGCGTCCATTCGTTCTGGCCGGGAATGGCGAAATAGTCGTAGGGCTTGGCGGTGCCGGCAACGTTGACGTGGCCGTAGCGCGACGCTTCTTCGATGGCTTTCTGCGACCAGATACCGGTGTCGATATAGTCGGCCGAGCCGTTTTCCGGCAACAGGTTCAGCGGAATCTGAGCGAATTGCTGGCTGGCGCCACCTTGCAGGAACAGCACTTTATAGTTCGAGGGGATATTCAGCAGATCACGCAGATCCTGCTCGGCCTTGGTGGCAATGGACACGAACTCATCACTGCGATGGCTCATTTCCATGACCGACAGACCCTTGCCGTGCCAATCGAGGAGTTCACCCTGGGCGCGCTGCAGGACAGCTTCGGGAAGCGCCGCAGGACCGGCACAGAAGTTATAGGCTCTCTTGCTCACATCCAATCTCGCTCTGATTTGGTGGTATCACGCAGTAAATCGCAACATCAATCGACACTCTGTAGGAGCGAGCTTACTCGCGAAAAACCTGAGAACGCCGCGGGATGCCTGGCTTCCCGCGTCATCGTTAACGTCCATCGCGAGCAAGCTCGCTCCTACATGGGTGTTCTTAATTTCCAAAGGGACAAACAACGAGGGGGCGAATTCTCATCCGCCCCCTGCTTACCCGCTTATTCCTGTGGTTCTTCGTCAGCAGCGGCGTCGAGTTGCTGGTCTTCGGCAACGTCGTCAATTACGACCTCACCGACAAACCCGTCACCCTCTTCACCTTCGAGCTCTTCACCCTCGACTTCCGACGGCTCCTGAACCCGCTCCAGCCCAACCAGCGTTTCATCGTTGGCCAGTTTGATCAGGGTCACCCCCTGGGTGTTACGGCCCAGGCTGGAGACTTCGTCGACACGGGTACGGACCAGGGTGCCCTGGTCGGAAATCAACATGATTTCCTCGCCGTCGAGCACCTGTACCGCACCGACCAGACGGCCGTTACGCTCGTTGCTGACCATGGCGATAACGCCCTGACCGCCACGCTTGTACTCAGGGAACTCGGTGATCGCCGTGCGCTTGCCGAAACCACGCTCGGAAGCGGTGAGGATCTGGCTGCCTTCTTCCGGGATCAGCATGGAAATCAGCTTCTGGCCTTCCGGCAGACGCATGCCGCGCACGCCGCGGGCGGTACGGCCCATGGCGCGAACGTCGGACTCCTTGAAGCGGGTAACCTTACCGCCGTCGGAGAACAGCATGACTTCACGCTCGCCATCGGTGATGGCCGCGGAAATCAGCACGTCGCCTTCGTCCAGTTCCAGCGCGATCAGGCCGACGCTGCGTTGACGGCTGAAGGATTCCAGCGGGGTCTTCTTCACGGTGCCGTTGGCGGTGGCCATGAAGATGTAGTGACCTTCGGTGTACTCCTCGACCGGCAGCATGGTGGTGATGTACTCACCGTCGTCCAGCGGCAGCAGGTTGACCAGCGGACGACCACGGGCAGCGCGGGACGCCTCAGGGATTTCGTAGGTTTTCAGCCAGTACACCTTGCCCTTGCTGGAGAACAGCAGCAGCGTGGTGTGGCTGTTGGCAACCAGCAGGTGAGCAATGTAGTCCTCATCCTTGACGCCGGTTGCCGACTTGCCTTTACCGCCACGACGCTGGGCCTGGTACGCAGCCAGCGGCTGGGTCTTGGCATAGCCACCGTGGGAAATGGTCACGACGCGCTCTTCTTCCGGGATCATGTCACCCAGGGTCAGGTCGAGACGGGCATCGAGAATTTCAGTACGACGCACGTCGCCGTATTCGGCGCGAATCACTTCCAGCTCTTCGCGGATCACTTCCATCAGGCGCGTGGCGCTGTTGAGGATGCGGATCAGCTCGCCGATCTGGTTGAGAATCTCCTGATACTCGGCCAGCAGTTTTTCGTGTTCCAGACCGGTCAGGCGGTGCAGACGCAATTCCAGAATGGCTTGCGCCTGTTCCGGCGACAGGAAGTACTTGCCGTCGCGCAGACCGTATTGCGGATCGAGGTTTTCCGGACGGCACGAATCGGCGCCGGCACGTTCCACCATCGCCACCACAGCCGAGGACTCCCAAGGGGTGCTGACCAGCGCTTCCTTGGCTTCCGACGGCGTTGGCGAGGCCTTGATCAGGGCGATGACCGGATCGATGTTCGACAGGGCAACCGCTTGACCTTCAAGGATGTGACCACGCTCGCGCGCCTTGCGCAGTTCGAACACGGTACGACGGGTCACCACTTCGCGGCGGTGACGGACGAAGGCTTCCAGCAGGTCCTTGAGGTTCAGGATCCGCGGACGGCCATCGATCAGCGCAACGATGTTGATACCGAACACTGCTTGCAGCTGGGTCTGGGCGTAGAGGTTGTTGAGGATGACCTCAGGCACTTCGCCGCGACGCAGCTCGATCACCACGCGCATACCGTCCTTGTCGGACTCGTCGCGCAGTTCGGTGATGCCTTCGAGCTTCTTCTCTTTGACCAGCTCGGCGATCTTCTCGATCAGACGCGCCTTGTTCAGCTGGTAAGGGAGTTCGGTGATGACGATCTGCTGGCGGCCACCGACCTTGTCGATGTCTTCGATCATCGAGCGGGCACGCATGTAAATGCGGCCGCGGCCGGTGCGGTAGGCTTCGATGATACCGGCGCGACCATTGATGATCGCGGCGGTCGGGAAGTCCGGACCGGGGATGTATTGCATCAGTTCATCGACAGTCAGCTCGGGGTTGTCGATGAGCGCCAGGCAACCGTCGATGACTTCACCGAGGTTGTGCGGCGGAATGTTGGTCGCCATGCCCACGGCGATACCGCTGGAGCCGTTGACCAGCAGGTTGGGAATACGGGTCGGCATGACCGCCGGGATCATTTCGGTGCCGTCGTAGTTCGGCACCCAGTCCACGGTTTCTTTATGCAGGTCAGCCAGCAGCTCGTGCGCCAGCTTGGTCATGCGCACTTCGGTGTATCGCATGGCCGCGGCATTGTCGCCGTCCACCGAACCGAAGTTGCCCTGGCCGTCTACCAGCAGGTAGCGCAGGGAGAATGGCTGCGCCATCCGGACGATGGTGTCGTACACCGCAGTATCACCGTGCGGGTGATACTTACCGATCACGTCACCGACAACACGGGCAGATTTCTTGTACGGCTTGTTGAAGTCGTTGCCCAGCTCGCTCATCGCGAACAGCACACGCCGGTGCACGGGCTTCAAGCCATCGCGCGCATCCGGCAGTGCCCGCCCGACAATTACGCTCATCGCATAGTCGAGGTAGGACTGCTTCAGCTCGTCTTCGATATTGACCGGGAGGATTTCTTTGGCCAGTTCGCCCATGAGAAGCCTGATTCCTTTTTCTGGTGAAACTTCGTCAGGACCAACGAAGCTCGCCGATACAGGCTGAGTGCCATGTACCGACTTACGACAAATCAACGAGTTATGCCATGGATCTGCGCAGTAAAGGTCACCCCGCGGGGCAACCATGGAAACCGCCGAATGTTATCACAAGAGCCKCCACGCACCTATCCCCCAGATGCGCATGGAGAGTAGTTAGTTGACCGGTGACAGGCCTGAAGGGGACGAGAGAGGCTTAGAGCCGCTGCGAATGCTGAATTCGGGGCCGAATTACGGATGTTTATTGACTTTCAGACCTTAATCGCCAGCAGGCTGGCTCCCACATTGATCTGTGTCGATCACAAAACCTGTGGGAGCCAGCCTGCTGGCGATGGCGTCCTTTCGAACGCCACGGCCAATCAATGCAGACGCTTACGGCACATCAACTGCGCCATCTTCGCCGTATCCGGGCGTTCGACGATGCCTTTTTCGGTGACGATCGCATCGATCAGGTCCGCCGGCGTCACGTCGAACACAGGGTTGAAGGCATTGACGTCGGCCCCGACGCGCTTGCCACCGACCTCCAGCAACTCGCGACCATCACGCTCTTCAATCGGAATGTCATCACCGCTGGCCAGGTTCATGTCGATGGTCGAACTCGGCGCCACCACCATGAAGCGCACGCCGTGGTGCATGGCGTTGACGGCCAGTTGATAGGTGCCGATCTTGTTGGCCACATCGCCATTGGCGGTAATCCGGTCAGCACCGACGATGACCCAGGTAGGGCCTTTGGTCTTCATGATATGCGCCGCGGCGGAATCGACATTGAGGGTCACGGGAATGCCTTCATTGGCCAGTTCCCATGCGGTCAGTCGCGAGCCCTGCAGCCATGGGCGGGTTTCGTCGACATAGACCTGCTCGACCATCCCCTCGATGAATGCACCACGAATCACCCCCAGCGCCGTGCCAAAGCCGCCCGTGGCCAGCGCGCCGGTGTTGCAGTGGGTCAGGATCGCCTGAGCGTTGCCCTGATGCTTGCGGATCAGGTCGACACCCAGTTGCGCCATGGTCAGGTTGGCTTCGCGATCACTTTCGTGAATGGCGATGGCCTCGGCCTCCAGCACCTCCAGCGGATCGGCATTGTCTTTCAGGCGATCAAGCCGATCGTGCATGCGACCCAGCGCCCAGAACAGGTTGACCGCAGTAGGACGGGAATCGGCCAGGAGCATGAAATCCTCTTCCAGCGCAGCGTACCAGTCGCCACCTTCGGCAATCCGGGCGCGGGCCGCCAGTACGATGCCATAAGCGGCACTGATACCAATTGCCGGCGCACCGCGCACCACCATCGAGCGAATGGCCTCGGCCACGCCAGCGGCGCTGGTGTAGGCGATCCAGTTTTCCTCGAACGGCAAAATACGCTGATCCAGCAGATGGAGAGCGCCATCACGCCAATCGATGGCCTTTACCTTTTCCGCAGCCAACAGTCGATCGCGCATCCCTCACCCCGCACTCATGAACAAAAGCCGCCGATTATAGCGATCCCCCCGCGAAGACGCTCGGGTATACTTCGCCATCCTTTACAAAAGCACTGGAACCGACCCTCGATGCCGAACACTGCCGCTGCGCTCGACCTGTTATTGCTGCCGACCTGGCTGGTACCCGTCGAACCCGCTGGTGTTGTCCTCAAGGAACATGGCGTGGGYATCCGTGATGGACGCATCGTGTTTATCGGCCCACGTTCCGCCGCGCTGAAGCTTAACGCAACCGAAATCCGCGAATTGCCCGACATGTTGCTCAGCCCCGGGCTGATCAATGCCCACGGGCACGCAGCGATGACGCTGTTCCGTGGCCTGGCCGATGACCTGCCATTGATGACCTGGCTGGAAAACCACATCTGGCCCGCCGAAGCCAAGTGGGTCGACGAGGACTTCGTGCGCGACGGCACCGACCTTGCCATCGCCGAGCAAATCAAAGGCGGCATCACCTGTTTCTCTGACATGTACTTCTTCCCGAAGGTTGCCAGCGAGCGCGTGCACAACAGCGGTATTCGCGCGCAGATCGCGATTCCGATCCTCGATTTCCCTATTCCGGGCGCTGCTACGGCGGACGAAGCCATCCGTCAGGGCGTCGAATTGTTTGGCGATCTCAAGCACCACGAGCGCATCAAAATCACCTTCGGCCCCCATGCACCCTACACCGTAGGCGACGAAAACCTGGAAAAAATCCGGGTGATTGCCGAAGAACTGGACGCCTCGATCCACATGCACGTGCATGAAACGGCGTTCGAGGTGCAGCAATCGGTCGAGCAACGCGCAGAACGGCCACTGGCCCGCCTGGCTCGCCTGGGCTTGCTGGGACCGCGCTTCCAGGCGGTTCACATGACCCAGATCAGCGATGAAGACCTGGCACTGCTGGTAGAAAGCAACAGCAATGTGATTCATTGCCCGGAGTCGAACCTGAAGCTGGCCAGCGGMTTCTGCCCGGTCGAGCGYTTGTGGSAGGCYGGGGTCAATGTCGCGGTCGGCACCGATGGCGCGGCGAGCAACAATGACCTGGACCTGCTCGGCGAAACCCGCACCGCAGCCTTGCTGGCCAAGGCTGTCGCCGGCTCGGCCACCGCGCTGGATGCCCATCGCGCCTTGCGCATGGCCACCCTCAACGGCGCCCGGGCTCTGGGTATCGAGGCCGAAACCGGCTCGCTGGAAATCGGCAAGGCCGCGGACATGGTGGCTTTCGACCTCTCCGGCCTGGCCCAGCAGCCGGTCTATGACCCGGTTTCGCAACTTATATACGCCACCGGCCGGGA
This sequence comes from Pseudomonas sp. KB_15, assembly GCF_052114525.1. NCBI lineage: Bacteria > Pseudomonadati > Pseudomonadota > Gammaproteobacteria > Pseudomonadales > Pseudomonadaceae > Pseudomonas > Pseudomonas sp. KB_15. The sequence goes on from NZ_JBFREX010000032.1 coordinate 14,765, forward strand.
CTGCGTGAAACACCTTTGGGTAGCCGGCAAGCAACTGCTCGACGACCGTCGCCTGACACGCCTGGATGAACAACAGCTTGGCGCTGTCGCGAAGGCCTGGGGCCAGCGCATCAGCGGCCGTATCGAATCGTAAGCCCCCCCGGAACACATCCGGGGCAACAGGATTTTTCAAGTTTTAGAGGACTTAGACCATGAGCAACGTCGACTACGCCGAAATCGCCAAATTCGAGGCCCTGGCCCATCGCTGGTGGGACCGCGAAAGCGAATTCAAACCGCTGCACGACATCAACCCCCTGCGGGTCAACTGGATTGACGAACGGGTCAACCTGGCCGGGAAAAAAGTCCTCGACGTCGGTTGCGGCGGCGGCATCCTCAGCGAAGCCATGGCCCAGCGCGGCGCGACCGTCATGGGTATCGACATGGGCGAAGCGCCGCTGGCGGTTGCCCAGTTGCATCAGTTGGAGTCGGGCGTCAACGTCGAATACCGGCAGATCACCGCCGAAGCCCTGGCCGAGGAGATGCCCGAGCAGTTCGACGTGGTCACCTGCCTGGAAATGCTTGAGCACGTACCGGACCCGTCTTCGGTGATCCGCGCCTGCTTCCGCATGGTCAAGCCCGGCGGCCAGGTGTTCTTCTCCACCATCAACCGCAATCCGAAGGCGTACCTGTTCGCCATCGTCGGCGCCGAATACATCATGAAGTTGCTGCCCCGCGGCACCCACGACTTCAAGAAATTCATCCGCCCTTCCGAACTCGGTGCCTGGAGCCGCATGGCCGGTCTGACCGTCAAGGACATCATCGGCCTGACGTACAACCCGCTGACCAAACACTACAAACTGGCGGCCGACGTGGACGTCAACTACATGATCCAGACCCTGCGCGAGGAATAAGCCGATGCCAATCAGAGCAGTTCTTTTCGACATGGACGGCACCCTGCTCGACACCGCGCCGGACTTCATTGCGATCTGTCAGGCGATGCGTGCCGACCGCGGCTTGCCACCGATGAACGACAAGCACATTCGCGACGAGATTTCCGGTGGCGCCAGGGCAATGGTCGCAGTGACCTTCGCCATGGACCCGGAATCGCCGGGTTTCGAAGAGTTGCGCCTGGAATTCCTGGAGCGCTACCTCGTGGGTTGTGCCGTTCACAGCAAGCTGTTCGACGGCATGGCCGAGCTGCTCGCCGACATCGAAAAAGCCAACCTGATCTGGGGTGTGGTCACCAACAAGCCATTGCGTTTCGCCGAACCGATCATGCAACAGCTGGGACTGGCCGAACGTTCGGCGCTGCTGATCTGCCCGGATCACGTGAAGAACAGCAAACCGGATCCGGAGCCATTGATCCTGGCCTGCAAGATGCTCGACCTGGACCCGGCCAGCGTGCTGTTCGTAGGCGACGACTTGCGCGACATCGAGTCGGGCCGCGATGCCGGCACCAAGACTGCTGCGGTGACCTTCGGCTATATCCACCCGGACGACAACCCGCGCCATTGGGGTGCGGATGTGGTGGTCGATCATCCGCTGGAGTTGCGCAAAGTGCTCGATAGCGCTTTGTGTAGCTGCTGAGATCCGGTTTCAGGCTCCAGGGAAGTGGCGTGATGTCTGACGCCTTCGCGGGCAAGCCCGCTCCCACAGGTTCCCCTGGTGGATACAAAATGTGTGAACACCCTCAGTCTTTGTGGGAGCGGGCTTGCCCGCGAATGGCCGCGCTGCGATCTGTCTTCTGTTTGTGAGGTTTTTATGTTTGATTATTCCGCCCGCCCCGAACTGCTCAAGGATCGGGTCATTCTGGTCACCGGCGCAGGTCGCGGCATTGGTGCCGCCGCGGCAAAAACCTACGCGGCCCACGGCGCAACCGTACTATTGCTGGGCAAGACCGAAGCCAATCTGACCCAGGTTTACGACGAAATCGAAGCTGCCGGCCATCCACAACCGGCGGTCATCCCGTTCAACCTCGAAACCGCCCTGCCCCATCAGTACGATGAGCTGGCCGCAATGATCGAGAGCGAATTCGGGCATCTCGACGGCCTGCTGCACAATGCTTCGATCATCGGCCCACGCACGCCGATCGAGCAACTTTCTGGCGAAAACTTCATGCGGGTCATGCAAGTCAACGTCAACGCCATGTTCATGCTCACCAGCACGCTGCTGCCGCTGCTCAAGCTGTCGCAGGATGCTTCGGTGGTGTTCACTTCCAGCAGCGTCGGCCGCAAGGGGCGTGCATATTGGGGCGCTTACGGCGTCTCCAAGTTCGCCACTGAAGGCCTGATGCAAACCCTGGCTGACGAAGTCGATACCGTGGCCCMGGTACGCTCCAACAGCATCAACCCGGGCGCCACCCGCACCAGCATGCGCGCCCAGGCTTACCCGGGTGAAAATCCACTGAACAACCCGACGCCCGAGGAGATAATGCCGGTCTACCTTTACCTGATGGGCCCGGACAGCACCGGTATCAATGGTCAGGCGTTCAACGCTCAGTAACGACCGTACGTCGCTTTCTGGTGCCGCGCCGGCTTCCCGTCGCGGCACTTGAAGGCTATCGAATTCGAGCCAGGCACCTGCCAAACAAATGTCACACCCAACGCTACATGTGTAGCAAAAAAATCCCAACCAATTGATTTAGCAAAGTTTTTATTCAGCTGAACCGAATGGCACGACTTTCGCTCTAAGTTTGCTCAGACACGCAACGTGAAAGCAGACGGGGTGAAGCGTGAGTGCAGAAGTTACTCATCTTCCACAAAGCAGATTAAACTTGTACGAAATGTCCTACGGGACTGACGGACCAGTACGACGCGCAGCCCTAAGCCGCTCTCACCCTGCTTGTAAGACAGCCTTACTGCTTAGGGGCGCACGCCTTATGAAACCACCTTCCCAGACCAACGCAATTGACTTCGATAGCGCCAAATTGCAGCGCCTGGGCTTTGGTCAGCAGCCGGCCCTTCTGGAAAGGCCCGTCAGTCTTGCGCAATTGCGCCAGCGACTGGGCCTGCAATTGCAAACCAGTCTTGAGCCGCAACGCATTCTTGGGACCTTCTATCGCGAGATTCAGCGATTGGTGCCGCTGGACGCCTTGTGCTACCAGCACAAGAGCACTGACCTGCGCCTGGAGTTCGGCCAACGCGGCCACCACTCCATCAGTTACAGCCTCAGCCACGAAGGCGAACACCTGGGTGAGCTGGTTTTCCGTCGCAATCAGCGTTTCAGCGAACAGGAACAAGGCAATCTCGAATCCCTGCTGGCCGCGCTGCTTTTCCCGATGCGCAACGCGCTGCTTTACCGTACCGCCACCCAAAGCGCACTGCGCGACCCTCTGACGGGTGCCGGTAACCGCATCGCCATGGACCAGACGCTGCAAAGGGAAATCGAGCTGTCCCGACGCCATCTGCAACCGCTGTCAGTGCTGATGCTGGACATCGATCATTTCAAGCAAKTCAATGACACTCATGGTCACAGCACTGGCGATGTCGTACTCAAGGCGGTCGCTGCCTTGATCAAAAACCAGCTGCGCAACGTGGACATGGTGTTCCGCTATGGCGGTGAAGAATTCCTGATCCTGCTGTCGAACACCAGCCGCGAGGCGGCGGCCATGGTCGGTGAGCGGTTGCGGTTTGCAGCGCAGTCTGAAGAGTATCAGGCCGATGGTCATACGATCGTGCTGACGGTCAGCCTCGGCTGTTCGACCCTGTTACCCGGCGAGTCTGCCGAAAGCCTGTTGCGACGGGCAGACAGCGCGTTGTATGTGGCCAAGCGCGAAGGTCGTAACCGGCTGGAGATGGCGGGCTGATATTCAGCCACAACACAAACCAATGTGGGAGCGGGYTTGCTCGCGAAGGCGGCGTATCAGCTGACATCTGAGCTGAATGACACTCCGCTTTCGCGAGCAAGCCCGCTCCCACAGTTGTTTCAAGCAGACATTGAATCAGCCTTCGGCCAGTGCCAACCGCTCACGAACGACCGGCGCTCTCTCTGCGTGCTCCAATTGCATGCAACGTTCGAGAAACAGGTACATATAGTCGTAGCTCTTGCAAACAGCCTGACGCAACTCCACCTGCAGGGTTTTGCTCGGGTTGGTGCCCGCCAATGTGCAGATGATTTCCAGGGCTTCCCATGGATGAGCATCGTCGTACTGGGCATGCATCTTCAGCCACTTCATCGCCCGCTTGCGATCTTCCTCGGGGAACGAGGCGGCATAGATACCGTTGGAGCACACTACCGCCGACCATTCCCCGGTCGCCCCTTCGATGGCGTAGTTGGTGGCGGCAATCCCGACGATCAGCGAGTCGGCTGAACTGGTGTGCCAGCACCAATGGCTCAAGGCGTGAAGCTCCGGTGCTACCTGCTGTGCCTGCAGGTCTTCCAGGCTGACACCGTGCGCGCGGCTCCAGTGCACCCAGTAGTCGGCGTGATTCAATTCGACACGGATATTGCGCATCAGCCAGCGACGGGCCATGTCTTCGCCGGGATGACGGGCAAAACGGGTCTTGGTCAGGTTTTGTGCCATATACAACGCGAACTGTTCGACCACCGGCCAGCCACCGATCAGGTATTGGCGCATGGTCTTCGCACTGAGCTTGTTGTCTCGCATGCGTTGGTACAGTTCGTGTTCGACAACCCGGCGCTTGCTCTCGCTGCAATCCTGGATCAGGCGCTGGGCCCAGGCAGGGTAACTTGCAGCTTCCATGAGCGGTCCGGTTCGGTTGAATGTGTCGATCACTGTCGAGCTCCTTTTGATTGTGATTGTAAGACCGACAGGAGTTTCAACGGAACGTGCCAGGCGCCTTGAGCAACAGCGGCTGGAGCCTGGCAGGACGACTTAGCAGACTATCGCTGGTAAACAGATGCGGGCGTTCAATCACATACCCTTGAGCATAATCCACCCCGATTTCCAGCAATGCCTGCTCGATCTGGGGCGTTTCGACAAACTCGGCAATCGTGCGCTTACCCATCACATGGCCGATGTGATTGATCACTTCGACCATGGCGCGGTTAATCGGGTCGTCCAGCATATCCTTTACAAAACTCCCGTCGATCTTCAGGAAGTCTACAGGCAAATGTTTCAGGTACGCGAATGAGGACATTCCGGCACAAAAGTCATCCAGTGAAAAATAGCATCCTAAGCCTTTGAGTTCATTAATGAATCGAATGGCGCTGCCAAGATTTGAAATAGCACTGGTTTCAGTAATTTCAAAACAAATCATTTCAGGCGGAATCGAATACGTCACAAACTGTTCGCGCAAAAAGTCCAGGAACGCTTCATCCCCGATCGTCGCGCCTGACAGATTGATCGCACACATGGCCAGCGGCCCGTGGCCTTGCTCGGCCCGGCATTGGGCAATGATCTTGAACACGTTCTGCACAACCCAGCGGTCCAGAGAACTCATCAGACCATAACGCTCGGCAGCCGGAATGAAGCTATCGGGCAAGATCATCCGCCCGGCTTCATCATGCAATCGCAGCAGAATTTCAATGTGCCCGCCACCCTGATCGACATGGCCCAAGGGGGTAATTTCCTGGGAGTACAGGCAGAAGCGGTCCTCCTCCAGCGCCATGTGCAAACGCTGCACCCAGGCCATTTCGCCAAAGCGCAGGGACAATTCCGAGTCATCCGGATGATAGACCTGGACCCGGTTCCGGCCTTTTTCCTTGGCCATGTAGCACGCCATGTCGGCAGCACGCAGCGAGGTTTCGAGCGTCGTCGGATTCTGCGCAACGTGGACCAGCCCGATACTGACAGTGGTCACGAAAGGCCGGCCCTTCCAGACAAAATGCAGGTTCTGCACGGTCTGACGCAGGCTCTCGGCAATTTTCTCCGCCGCTTCCGGTGCGCAGTTTTCCAGCAGGATGCCGAACTCGTCGCCACCAAGTCGCGCCAGGGTATCGCCTTCGCGCAGCCCGGATTGCAACAGCGCACAGATATGCCGCAACAGCTCATCGCCCGCTGCGTGGCCGCAGGTGTCGTTGACCAGTTTGAACTGATCCAGATCGAGGAACATCAGTGCATGGCGACCCGAGTAGCGGGTCAGGTTGTGCAGCGCCTGTTCCAGGCGATATTCGAATTCGCGGCGGTTGGCAAGGCCGGTCAAGGCGTCGTGGGTCGCCTGCCACGACAGATTGGCAATGTATTGCCGCTCCTGGGTCATGTCGTGCAGCACCAGCACCGTCCCGCTGACTTTACCGGCATTGCGGATTGGCGCGCCCACCAGCGTGACTGACACCGTGCTGCCGTCCAGGCGTTGAATCAGCTTGGAGTGCTCACTGCCGCCACTGAGTTGGCCGCTGAGAATATGCTCGATCAGGGTGAGACCATCGGTCTGGGCATCTTCGTCCAGCAGGTTGAACAGCGCCGCCAGCGGCAACCCCGTCGCCTGCTCGGCCTTCCAGTGGGTCAACGCCTCGGCCGCCGGATTCATGTAGGCAATCGCACCGGAAACATCCGTGGTGATCACGCCGTCGCCAATCGATTGCAGGGTGATCTGCGCCCGTTCTTTCTCCAACTGCAGCGCATCGGCGAAGGCATGGCGCTGCTTGAGCAGTTTATGGGTGCGCATCAAGGCCAATGCAATCAAGCCCAGCGCGGTGGCGAGGTTGGTCACCAGCAACAGTCGCAGGATCATCCGCGAGCCTTCGCCCAAGGCATCGCTGAAGGCCTTCGCCGCCGGTGTCACACTTTCGTTGATGACGAATATCTGATCCTTCCAGTGCTTGATATCGGCATCGGTGGCCTGCCTGGTGGTGATGCGCTGATGCATCTCCCGCGCAATGGCATCGAGTTGCACCAGATACGCGTCGCCCACCCTCCAAAGGTCGATGGCTTTCTGGTGGTAACTGAAGTGCCGGAAATTCAGGTACAGCCAGATCACACTGGTGATGTCATCCGGATGGTTGCCGCCCTTGAGGATCGCCACACGTGCCGCCTCGATATTCGGCGGTTGATGATCCAGCGCCACACGCAACTCATGCCCGCCCTGAGGCACGGAAATGGCGTTCTGGTATTTATGAAAAATCGCTTCGTCGCCGCTGTCGGCGTAGAGGTTGAGGTAATAGATGGCGTCTTTCTGGCCCTTGGACCACAGGCTTTCGCCGGCAACATAGCCGCGAACCGCCGACAGCACGTAAAGGCTAACGCCGCCCAACAAGGCTTGAAACACCACAACGGCAATAAATGGCCAGACGATGCCCAACAGCCGTGGCGTTCCGAGAGTCCGCGTTTGATTCATGAGGTCCCTTGCATTAGCACTGCTTGCTCGTCTTCCGGACGAAATCGCTGTAGCTAGACTAGGTTGCGATTCCGATCCCGGCAAGCGACAAGCTTTGCCCGGAGGGAGTATCGCGGCCGCTAAATCTGGTCGCGACGATGTTTTTTTATAGTATTGAAGTAGCGTCCTGCAACCTTGATGTCAGCTCGCTACAACCGCTGCAAATGACCATAAAGCTTGGCATACAGGCCACCGTCGGCAATCAGTTGCTGATGGTCGCCGTCCTCGGCAACTTGCCCGCCGTCGAACACAAGCACACGATCGGCCTGTTTTACCGCCGAAAGACGGTGGGCAATGATCAACGTGGTACGGTTGCTCAGAAACCGCGCCAGGGCTTGGTGCAGGTTGTATTCGGTGGCGGCGTCCAGCGCCGAGGTGGCTTCGTCGAGGATCACCACCTTGGGCTCGGCCAGTACCATCCGGGCGATGGCCAGGCGTTGACGCTGCCCGCCGGACAAACGCACGCCTGAGCGCCCGACGATGCTGTCCAGGCCATTGGGCAAGTCCCGGACCGTGCCGTGCAATTGGGCGATTTCCAGTGCCTGCCAGCAGGCCTCGTCACTACGTTCGCGGCCCATGGTCAGGTTGGCCCGGATGGTGTCGTTGAACAGCGCCGGATGTTGCAGGACCACGGCGACATTTTCCCGCACGGTTTCCAGACCGATCTCTTGCTGGCTCGAACCGCCGAAGCGAATGGTGCCGGCCAACGGCGTATACAAGCCCAGCAGCAGTTGCACCAGCGTGCTCTTGCCGCCGCCACTGGCACCGACGATCGCGACCTTTTCGCCGGGGGCGATGGACAGGTTCATCTGGTTCAAGACCAGTTCGTCACCGTAACCGAAGCTCAACCCTTGCACTTCCAGCCCGACCGTCTCGCGACCGTTGAACGGATCGACTCCGCCCGGGTATTCGGGCTCATCGGCGCGGGACAGCAGTTCGTTGATCCGCGACAGCGCACCGCCGGCAGCGTAGTAGGCATACTGCAGGTTCAGCAGTTGCTCCACCGGACCGATCATGAACCACAGGTAGCTGAATACCGCGAGCATCTGGCCGATTGAAAGGTCGGAAAACAGCACGGTGAGCATCGCCGCGGCCCGGAAAATATCGATGCCGAACTGGAACAGCAAACCGCTGGCCCGGTTCGACGCATCGGTTTTCCATTGTGAATTCACCGCGTAGTCACGCACGTCCCGGGCGCGTTGCCCCAGGCGACCGAGGAAAAACCCCTGGCGGTTGCCGGCGCGAACTTCCTGGATGGCATCCAGGGTTTCGGTCAGCGCCTGGGTAAAGCGCGAAGTGCTGTCGTTCTCGAGTTTCTTCAGGTGCTTGACCCGTTTGCCCAACTGCACCGTGGCGTAGATCACCAGCGGGTTGAACAGCAGGATCAGCAAGGCCAGTTTCCAGTGCATCCACATCAGAATGCCGGCAGTGCCGACCAGGGTCAGCATGGCCACGAGGAAACGGCTGAGTGTTTCGCCGACGAATTTGTCCAGTGTGTCCAGATCGGTGACCAGATGCGTGGTCACCGTGCCGCTGCCCAGGCTTTCATATTCACCCAGCGAGATGCGCTTGAGCCGTTCGATCAGGCGTATGCGAATGCGGTAGACGATGTCCTTGGCCAACCCGGCGAACAACTTCGCCTGCACCACGTTGAACAGCAACGCCGTACACCTCAGGGTCAAGGTCACCAGCAGCATCAGTCCGATATAGCCCGCAGCTTTTTGCCAGCCTTCGGGCAGCGCGTGGTTCATGACCTTCAGCGCGGCATCACCGTGCCCCAGCAACACCTCGTCCACCAGCAATGGCAGGAGCAACGGAATCGGCACGCTGCACAAGGTCGCCAGCACGGCCACGCCATTGGCGATCCACAGGGATTTCTTGTGATGCAGGGCCAGGCGACGGATTTCCGCCCAGCTCAGGCGGTCAACACGTTTAGCGGTAGCGACATCATCGGACAGGTCATGCACAGGCAGCACGCTCCAGCCAGCGGCCGAGCAGCGGGGACAGCACACTCAGAGGCTGGTAGCCGTTGGTCAGCAAGGCCAATTGACCGTTACGCTCAGCCAGCAGGGTAGGAAAACCGGCGATGCCCAGGTCCTGGACCCAGGTGAAATCGGCGGCGGTAGCTGCGTGCATATCGGCCCGGTCGAAAGCGCCGGCGAACTCGATACGTGGCAATCCGGCTTGTTCCGCCAACTCCACCAGCACACTGGCCTGTGTGACATCGCGACCTTCGGCATAAAACGCGTGCTGAATCAGCCCGAGCAGTATCCACGCGCAATCCGGTGCCAGGCTGCGCGCCGTCACCAATGCCCGACAGGCAGGTTCGGTGTCGTAGACAAAGCCTTCGGGCAACGCGCCTTCGAGCTTGAACGGCTGGCCAGTGGCCTCGGTGACCGCCTGCCAATGCTCGAAGATGTAACGCCGGGTGGTCGGTTCAAGTGCCGCACCGCTACCGGTGCGCAAGCCGCCCACAATCAAGTGCACATCCACGCCTGCGGCTTGCGCCTGCTCGACCAGTGCGTTGGCCACCGGGGCAAACCCCCAGCACCAGGAACACATCGGGTCCATCACATAGAGCAGGCGCGCAGACATGATTCAGGCCTCGGTGGATGCTTGCTTGTAGTTGTAGCCGATCGGGTGAGGCTGGTTACGAGCCTTGGCCAGTTCGATCTGCTTCTGCCGGTCGATGGCGCTGCGACGGGTCTTCTCGCTCAGCTTATCCCAGCAATGCGGGCAACTGATGCCGGCCACGTAATGCTCGGACGCGCGGTCTTCGATGCTGACCGGTGTGCGGCAGGCATGACATTGATCGTAGTCGCCTTCGCTCAGGTCGTGGCGCACGGTCACGCGGTTGTCGAACACGAAGCAGTCGCCCTGCCACTTGGTTTCTTCCTGCGGCACCTCTTCAAGGTACTTCAGGATGCCGCCCTTGAGGTGATAGACCTCATCGAAACCTTCGCTGAGCATGTAGCTCGACGCCTTCTCGCAGCGAATGCCGCCGGTGCAGAACATCGCGACCTTCTTGTGCACGGCCGGGTCGAAGTTGGCTTTGATATAGTCTGGAAATTCGCGAAAACTAGTGGTTTTCGGGTCAATGGCGCCTTCGAAGGTGCCAATCGAGACTTCGTAATCGTTACGGGTGTCGATCAACAGCACTTGCGGGTCGCTGATCAGCGCGTTCCAGTCCTGTGGATCGACGTAGGTGCCGACCTTTTTGTTCGGGTCCACGCCTTCCACACCGAGGGTGACGATTTCTTTCTTGAGTTTGACTTTGGTGCGGTAGAACGGCTGCTCATCGCAGTACGACTCTTTATGGTCGATGTCGTCCATGCGTGGGTCGTTCTTGAGCCAGGCCATCAGCCCGTCGATGCCTTCGCGGCTGCCGGACACGGTGCCGTTGATGCCTTCTTCGGCGATCAGCAGCGTGCCTTTGATGCCGTTGTCGACCATCGCTTGCAGCAGGGGCTCGCGCAGGGTGACGTAATCTTCCAGGGTGACGAACTTATACAGTGCCGCCACGACAATCTGTTGTGTCATGGGTAAATCTCCAGGTGGCTACCCTCGTAAGGGGTGAACCGGATGCGAAAAAAAACGCGCCGGGTGAGCGGCGCGTTGCGGATTCTAGCAAAAAACCGGTGTTTAGTGCTTGCTGCCGCCGGCACAGGTCGGCGAGGCCGGGGCCGCGTCGATCTGTGCCCATTCCTCGGGCGTGTAGGTATGCAGCGCCAACGCATGAAACTCGCCCATCAGCTCGCCGAGCGTGCCGTAGACCTTTTGGTGACGCTTGACCCGATTCAGGCCATCGAACTGCGCGCTGACCACCACCGCCTTGAAGTGGGTCTGCAATCCCCGGCTGTGCATATGGCTCTCATCCAGCACTTGCAGGTGCTCGGGCTGGAGCAGGGCCAGCGTCGATTCGATGCGTTGTTGCATGGTCATACCGGACTCCGCTTAAGGCTTTTTCTTGGCTGGAGCAGCCGCGTCTTTCGGCGTCAGCTCGGCCGTCATGTCGGCCAGCAGCTTGTTGACCACCGGCACCGCGCTTTCCAGCTTGGCCTGGGTCATCTGGGCCGATTGCTGGGTCAGCTGGGGCATTTTTTCCAGGACTTTCTTGCCCAGTGGCGACTGGTAGAACGCAACCAGGTCCTTGAGCTCGGATTCGGTGAAGTTGGTGGTGTAGAGCTTGACCATGTCCGGTTTCAGCTTGTTCCAGCCAATGGCCTGGTCCAGAGCGGCGTTGGCCTTGGCCTGGTAGGTTTCCAGCACGGCTTTTTTCGACTCTGGGGCTTTGGTCTGTTCGAAACGTTGGGCGAACATCTGCTGTACTTGCATGTACACCGGGGTGCCCAGTTTGTCAGCGTGCGCCATGGTCAGGAAAGCCTCGGCACTGGCGTTATGGCTGGCGGTGTCGGCAAGAACCTGGCCGCTGGCGCAGACCAAAGCAACGGCGGTACAGATGGCACGAAGACGAGTCATCGAGTTTCCTTTTCTAGCTGGCGAGGTAAGACCCCAAGGGCGTCCATTCTGCGCCTAAAAAAGTCTGTCGCTCAACCCCAAGCCTTGTCGCGCCTGATTTAGAGGGGTTGAATGGTCAAATACAGACTGATGGAACCACGGCCGTCGATCTCGGCCTAAACTGCGCAATCGGACCTACAGGAGTGAGCAAGATGAGCCGTATCGAAACCGACAGCCTCGGCCAGGTTGAAGTCCCGGATGAAGCCTACTGGGGCGCTCAGACGCAACGCTCGCTGATCAACTTCGCCATTGGCAACGAACGCATGCCGCTGGCCGTGTTGCATGCCCTGGCGCTGATCAAGAAAGCCGCGGCACGGGTCAATGATCGAAATGGCGACGTGCCCGCCGATATCGCCCGCTTGATCGAGCAGGCGGCCGACGAAGTGCTCGCCGGCGACCACGACGACCAGTTTCCGCTGGTGGTCTGGCAAACCGGCAGCGGCACCCAGAGCAACATGAACGTCAACGAAGTGATCGCCGGTCGCGCCAACGAGCTGGCCGGCAACCCCCGTGGCGGCAAGTCCCCGGTGCACCCCAACGATCACGTCAATCGTTCCCAGAGTTCCAACGACTGTTTTCCCACCGCCATGCACATCGCGGCCGCCCAGGCGGTGCAGCAGCACCTGCTGCCGGCGATCAGCGAACTGTCCGGCGGCCTGGCCGAGCTGTCCGCCCGCCATATGAAACTGGTCAAGACCGGCCGAACCCACATGATGGATGCGACACCGATCAGCTTCGGCCAGGAAATCTCGGCCTTCATCGCGCAACTCGATTACGCCGAGCGGGCGATCCGCAGCGCATTTCCCGCGGTCTGCGAGCTGGCCCAGGGCGGGACGGCCGTCGGCACAGGGCTGAATTCACCTCACGGGTTCGGTGAGGCCATCGCCGCAGAATTGGCCGCCCTCTCCGGTTTGCCGTTTATCACCGCGCCGAACAAGTTCGCCGCACTGGCCGGCCATGAGCCGCTGACCACGCTGTCCGGTGCGCTGAAAACCCTCGCCGTGACGCTGATGAAAATCGCCAATGATCTGCGCCTGCTGGGTTCCGGTCCGCGCGCCGGCTTCGCCGAAGTCAAGCTGCCGGCCAATGAACCAGGCAGTTCGATCATGCCGGGCAAGGTCAACCCGACCCAGTGCGAAGCGTTGTCGATGCTGGCCTGCCAGGTGTTGGGCAACGACGTCGCCATCGGCTTTGCGGCCAGTCAGGGCCACTTGCAGCTGAACGTGTTCAAACCGGTGATCATCCATAACCTGCTGCAATCGATCCGCTTGCTGGGCGATGGTTGCAGCAACTTCCAGCAGCACTGCGTGGCGGGCCTGGAGCCGGATGCGGAAAAAATGGCTGAACACCTGGAACGAGGCCTGATGCTGGTGACGGCGCTCAACCCGCACATTGGCTATGACAAATCGGCGGAGATCGCCAAGAAGGCCTACAGCGAAGGACTGACCTTGCGCGAGGCGGCGTTGCAGTTGGGGTATCTGACCGATGAGGAGTTCGATGCCTGGGTAAGGCCGGAGAATATGCTGGAGGCTGGGGCCAAGGGCTGAGCCTTTGCATAGCAGGTAGTCCGCCATCGCGAGCAGGCTCGCTCCTACAGGGATCTGATGTGCGACATAGATCCAATGTAGGAGCGAGCCTGCTCGCGATGGGCGCGATGAAGATTTTCAGCCAACGACCATTTTGGCCTTTCGTGCTTTCAATCCTGCAATCAACGAAGGCCCCAACGCCACCAGCGCCGACCCCAGCACCACCAGCACCGCGCCGCCATAACCCAAACCATTGATCGTCTCGGCATGCACATAGTCGGGCCACAGCCACGCAGCCATGGCAACTGCGGCAAAGGTCACCAGCGGCGTGATGGCCAGCGTCGCGCTGACCCGGGAGGCTTCCCAATGGGCCAGGGCCTCGGCAAACGCGCCATAGGCAATCAGGGTGTTGAGGCAGCATGCCAGCAGCAACCAACCCTGCAACGGGTTCAATTGCAGTACTTCAAGCGGATGCACCCACGGCGTCAACAGCAGCGCGCAAAACAGGTAGATCACCATCATCACTTGCAGCGAATTCCACACTGTCAGCAATTGCTTCTGCCCCAGGGCATAGAAGGTCCAGACCGTGGACGCCAGCAGCACCAGCAGCACGCCGGCGGTGTAGTCGGTCAGCGAGGTGAGCAATTCACTCAGGCGCTGGTTGAAAAACAGCGCAAAACCGACCAGCAGCACCAGCAGCCCGATCCCCTGCCCCAGGCTGAAACGCTCCTTGAACACAAACAGGCTGGCGATCAGCAGCATGATCGGCCCCATCTGCACCACCAGTTGCGCCGTGCCGGGGCTGAGCAGGTTCAGGCCCATCAAATACAACACATAGTTACCGACCAGGCCGAGCACCGCCATCAGCACCAGCCAGCCACCGCGCGGACCGAGCACTTTACGGCTGGGCAGACGCCTGGTGGCCGCCAGGTAAATGAACAGGCAACCGCCGGACACCATCAGGCGAAACCAGGTCACCGTCACCGGGTCCATCACCAGCAACACCTGCTTGAGCTTGATCGGCAGGATTCCCCACAACAACGCGGTCAGCAAGGCCAGGAACAGACCGTAAACCCAGCGACCCGATGAAATGTGCATGTGAACCCCAACGCCAACTGACAGGAGTCGTCATTCTAGGCGCAGAGCTGTGGCGTACACAGGCACAGTTGCCTTCTGGCCGCGATTGAAACTGTGCGGGTCGCAATGTGAAAGACCGCGGCGCCTGCATTCGCGAGCAAGTCGGATCGCCGCACCGCCGCTCCCACATTTGACCGCGTACACCGTTCAATGTGGGAGCGGGCTTGCTCGCGAAAGCTATATGGCAGTCAACACAAAGTGCGGAGACCTAGCGCACCGCCTCAAACAACCCCGTAGCCCCCATCCCGCCACCCACGCACATGGTGACGATGCCGTAACGCAGATTGCGTCGCTGCAATTCACGAACGAGATGCCCGACCTGGCGCGAACCGGTCATGCCGAACGGGTGGCCGATGGAAATCGAGCCACCGTTGACGTTGTACCGGGCGTTGTCGATTTCCAGCCGGTTGCGGCTGTACAGGCACTGCGAGGCAAACGCTTCGTTGAGTTCCCACAGGTCGATGTCGTCAATCCGCAAGCCTTTGGCCTTGAGCAGTTTCGGTACCGAAAACACCGGGCCGATGCCCATCTCGTCCGGCGCACAACCGGCCACGGTAAAACCGCGGAAGAACGCTTTCGGCTTGAGCCCCAGTTCCAGCGCTTTTTCCAGGCTCATCACCAGGGTCATGGACGCGCCGTCAGACAGCTGCGACGAGTTGCCCGCCGTGACCGAGCCATCTTCGGCGAATACCGGTTTCAATCCGGCCAGACTTTCCAGGGTGGTGTCCGGGCGGTTGCAGTCATCGCGGTCGACAATGCCGTCGAGGATCTGTGCTTGGCCTGTGGCCTTGTCTTCGACGCGGTACTTCACCGCCATCGGCACGATTTCATCATTGAACAGCCCGGCGGCCTGAGCCTCGGCGGTGCGCTGCTGGCTTTGCAGCGCATACAGGTCCTGCTCTTCGCGGCTGACGCTGTACCGACGCGCGACGATTTCAGCGGTCTGGCCCATCGGGAAGTAGATGCCCGGCACCTGCTCCTTGAGCAGCGGGTTGATCAGGTTGTCGGTATTGACACTTTTCATGGTCAGGCTGATGGACTCGACCCCGCCGGCGACGATGATGTCGCTGCAACCCGAAGCGATCTGGTTGGCGGCGATGGCGATCGCCTGCAAGCCCGAGGAACAGAAGCGGTTGAGGGTCATGCCGGCCGTGCCGGTGCCCAGGCGCGAGAGCACCGCGACGTTGCGCCCGATATTGAAACCCTGGGCGCCTTCATTGGAACCGGCACCGACGATGCAGTCCTCGACGCTCGCCGGATCAATACCGCTGCGCGCCAACAGCGCATCGACACAGTGTGCCGCCATGTCGTCCGGGCGGGTCATGTTGAATTTACCGCGAAAGGATTTGGCCAGGCCGGTCCGCACGCTGTCGACGATCACCACTTCACGCATGGCATACCTCATTGTTGTTATCGGTTGAGAGTGGACCGAGCATAAGTCCAGCGCTTCACCGACCGCGACAATCATTCACCTCGCGTATGCGTAACCATCGCTTCAATCCTTGTCCTTACGCTTCTTGCGCTCATGCCGGTCGGATTTTTCGAAAGCCTCCTCGAGTGCCCGGTTGATAGTGCGCAAGACTTTGACCCGTGCCCAGCGCTTGTCGTTGGCCTCCACCAGGGTCCATGGCGCGATCTCGGTGCTGGTACGGTCGACCATGTCGCCTACCGCCGCGCGATAGTCATCCCACTTTTCACGGTTGCGCCAGTCATCCTCAGTGATCTTGAAGCGTTTGAAGGGAGTCTGCTCGCGCTCCTGGAAGCGCTCCAGTTGCGTCTGTTTGTCGATGGACAGCCAGAACTTGACCACGATCACGCAGGCGTCAGTAACCTGTTCCTCGAAATCGTTGATCTCGCTGTAGGCACGCAGCCAGTCCGCCGGGCTGCAAAAACCTTCGATGCGCTCCACCAACACCCGGCCATACCAGGAGCGGTCGAACACGGTGAACTTGCCCCGGGCTGGAAGATGACGCCAGAAGCGCCACAAATACGGTTGCGCCCGTTCTTCTTCGGTGGGCGCGGCAATCGGCACGATGCTGTACTGACGTGGATCCAGTGCCGCCGCGACCCGGCGGATCGCCCCGCCCTTGCCGGCTGCGTCATTGCCCTCGAATACCGCCACCAGTGCGTGCCGGCGCATGCGTTTGTCACGCATCAACCCGGAAAACCGCGCCTGCTCGGTGATCAACTGTTCTTCGTAATCTTCTTTGTCCAGGTGCAGGGTCAGGTCCAGGCTGTCGAGCAGGTTCACTTGATCGACACTGGGGAATACGGGCGCGGCGCTGACCTTTTCCGGATGGATCGTCGGCCGCTGTAACGCGCCGCGCAGGCCCTCCAGCAGAATCCGCCCCACGGCCAGGTTCCGATAATGTGCATCCGCCCCGGCGATTACATGCCAGGGTGCATAGTCGCGACTGGTGCGGCGCAAGACCCGTTCACCGTACTTCACGAAGCGGTCGTAGGTTTGCGACTGCTGCCAGTCCAGCGGGCTGATGCGCCAGCTGTGCAGCGGGTCGTCGGCCAGTGCCTTGAGGCGTGCCTTCATTTGCTTTTTGGAGAGGTGAAACCAGAACTTGAAGATCAGCGCACCTTCGTCGCAGAGCATTTTTTCCAGGCGCTCGGCCCCGTTGATCGCCTGGTCGAGCCGTGGGTCCTTGAACTCGCCATGGACCCGTCCCTGCAGCATCTGGCTGTACCAGTTGCCGAAGAAAATCCCCATGCGGCCCTTGGCCGGAAGCATCCTCCAGTAACGCCAGGCCGGTGGCCGTGCCAGCTCTTCGTCGGTTTGCTGGTCGAACGTGCGGACCTCGATCAGGCGCGGGTCCATCCACTCGTTGAGTACCTTGATCGTCTCGCCCTTGCCGGCACCTTCGATGCCGTTGATCAAAATGATCACCGGAAAGCGGCGTTGCTGCTGCAATTCGAATTGCGCTTCGAGCAACGCTTCGCGCAGGGCCGGTACTTCGGCGTCATAGGTGTCTTTGTCGATGGCGTGATCGATTTCGGCAGATTCAAACATGAGCGGCTCCCTTCCAGATGTGAGCAAGACTAGCGGATTGAGCTGAAGGTCAGCGGATTTTCCCTAACGCCACAAAGAGCTTGACCATGCCGTCGATCGGCTAGAATGGCGACCTTGCCGTTGCCGAGCCTGCCATGAAACCTGTACTGCCCCACGCCCAACTCGACTGGGACGACCAAGGTCGTCCGTACTCGCGAGTGTTCGACGATGTGTACTTCTCCGATAAGTCGGGGCTGGATGAAACCCGCTATGTGTTCATCGAACAGAACCGTCTGGCGGAACGCTTTGCCGCCTTGCCCGAGGACGGGCGGCTGATCATCGGTGAAACGGGGTTCGGCACCGGGCTGAATTTTCTGTGTGCCTGGCAGGTGTTCGAGCAACACGCGGCGGCCAGTGCACGGCTGCATTTTGTCAGCGTCGAGAAGTACCCTTTTAGCCCGGCCGACTTGCAACGGGCCCTGGCGCTGTGGCCGGAACTCAAGGCGTTTGCCGATCAATTGCTGGCGCAGTACGTGGCGATCCATCAGGGTTTTCAGCGCCTGACGCTGGATAACGGCCGTGTCACCCTGACGTTGCTGATCGGCGACGCATTGGAACAACTGCCTCAACTCGATGCCCGGATCGACGCCTGGTTCCTCGACGGTTTCGCTCCGGCGAAAAACCCTGACATGTGGACCGCCGAACTGTTTGCCGAACTCGCACGCCTGGCCGCCCCCGGTGCTTCCATCAGCACCTTCACCAGCACCGGGTGGGTACGGCGCCTGCTCAACGCCGCCGGCTTCAAGATGAAACGCACCCCCGGCATCGGCCACAAATGGGAAATCCTGCGCGGCGAGTTCCTCGGCTGGCCCCGGGAAACGCCTGCCCCGGCCCTGGATAAACCCTGGTTTGCCCGCCCGGCACCGCTGACCGGCGAGCGTCAGGCACTGGTGATCGGCGCCGGCCTGGCCGGTTGTGCCAGCGCCGCCAGCCTCGCCGCGCGGGGCTGGCAAGTGACAATGCTGGAGCGCCACGACGACATCGCCCGGGAAGCTTCGGGCAACCCGCAGGGCGTGCTGTACCTGAAGTTATCGGCGCATGGCACGGCGCTGTCGCAAATGATCGTCAGCGGATTCGGCTACACCCGACGACTGCTCGAACACTTGCAACGGGGCCGCGACTGGGACGATTGCGGCGTGTTGCAACTGGCCTTCAACGCCAAGGAAGCCGAACGCCAATTGCAATTGGCGGCAGCGTTTGCGCCGGACTTGTTGCACCTGCTGGATCAACCCGAGGCACAGGCCGTGGCTGGTATCGGGCTGGCACACGGCGGCCTGTTCTATCCCGAAGGCGGCTGGGTCCACCCACCGGCGCTGTGCCAGTGGCAGGCTGCACATCCACAGATTCAATTGCTCACCCATCACGATGCGCTGCAACTGCGCAAGGTTGAGGGCCAGTGGCAGGCCTGGGACGGCGAACGCTTGCTCACCAGCGCGCCGGTGGTGGTGCTTGCCGGTGCTGCTGAAATCCAGCGTTTCCCCGAGAGCGCCGGGTTACCGCTCAAACGCATTCGCGGGCAAATCACGCGCCTGGCGCAAACCCCGCAAAGCCAGGCCCTGAGCACTGTAGTGTGTGCCGAAGGCTATGTCGCCCCTGCCCGTTTGGGCGAACACACCCTGGGAGCCAGTTTCGATTTCAAGAGTGATGATCTGACACCGACCACGGCAGAACACCTGGGCAACCTGGCCATGCTCGAAGAGATTTCCCACGATCTGGTCGAGCGTTTACGGGCCGATAAACTTGCTCCCGAAAGCCTCCAGGGTCGCGCTGCATTTCGTTGCACCAGCCCCGACTACTTGCCGATCGTCGGCCCCTTGGCCGACACCCGGGCGTTCACTCAGGCTTATGCAGCGCTGGGCAAGGACGCCCGGCAGGTGCCGGACGTCGAATGCCCTTGGCTTGACGGCTTGTACATCAACAGCGGTCACGGCTCGCGCGGCCTGATCACAGCGCCATTGTCCGGGGAACTGCTGGCAGCCTGGCTGGACAACGAACCCCTGCCGCTGCCCAGAAGCGTGGCAGAAGCCTGTCATCCCAACCGGTTTGCCTTGCGGCGATTGATCCGGGGCAAGTAGTCGATACAGCAGCCGAAGTCGCCCTCACGGGGGATTCGGCCGTGGTCTGTCGGCATATAACCCATCGATCTAAAACTCCCCTTACCGAGGAGGGTCACTTTCTGAGTACCTGCCGTTTTGGCGTGGTATCGAATGCCCCTCCCCAACGGAAAAACCGGTAAGGAATTTATGTGCGGATTAGCTGGCGAGTTACGTTTTGATCATCAACCTGCAGACCTTGCAGCCATTGAACGAATCACCCATCACCTGGCCCCTCGCGGCCCCGACGCCTGGGGTTTTCATAGCCAGGGACCGATTGCCCTGGGCCACCGGCGCCTGAAAATCATGGACCTGTCGGACGGCTCGGCGCAGCCGATGATCGACCCGCAATTGGGCTTGTCCCTGGCCTTCAACGGGGCGATCTACAACTTTCCGGAACTGCGCGCCGAGCTTGAAGGCCTGGGCTACGCCTTCTACTCCGATGGCGACACCGAAGTGCTGCTCAAGGGCTATCACGCCTGGGGCGAAGCGCTGTTGCCGAAACTCAACGGCATGTTTGCCTTTGCCATCTGGGAGCGCGATGCCCAACGTCTGTTCATGGCCCGCGACCGTCTCGGCGTGAAACCGCTGTACCTGTCGCGCACCGGTCAACGCCTGCGCTTTGCTTCGGCACTGCCGGCCTTGCTCAAGGGCGGCGATATCAATCCGCTCCTCGATCCCGTGGCGCTCAATCACTATCTGAATTTCCACGCCGTGGTCCCGGCACCGCGCACCTTGCTGACGGGTATTGAAAAACTGCCGCCCGCCACCTGGATGCGTATCGAAGCCGATGGCCGCACCGAGCAGAAAACCTGGTGGACCCTGCCCTACGGCCCTCACGCCGATGAGATGAATCTGACCCTCGAAGACTGGCGCGACCGTGTGCTTGACAGCACCCGCGAAGCGGTCGCCATCCGCCAACGTGCGGCAGTGGATGTCGGTGTGCTGCTGTCCGGTGGCGTCGACTCGAGTTTGCTGGTGGGCTTGTTGCGGGAAGTCGGCGTGGACAATCTGTCGACCTTCTCCATCGGGTTTCAGGATGCCGGTGGCGAGCGCGGTGACGAGTTCCAGTATTCCGACCTGATTGCCCAACACTACGGCACACAGCATCACCAGTTGCGCATCGATGAAAAAGAGATCATCGAACAACTGCCTGCCGCGTTCAGGGCCATGAGCGAGCCGATGGTCAGCCATGACTGCATTGCCTTCTACCTGTTGTCCCGGGAAGTGGCCAAACACTGCAAGGTAGTGCAAAGCGGCCAGGGTGCCGACGAACTGTTTGCCGGCTACCACTGGTATCCGCAAGTGGACGGTGCGAGCGATCCGTATGCCGCGTACCGCGAAGCATTTTTCGACCGCAGCTACGACGACTACGCCGCCACCGTGCAACCGAAATGGCTGACCGCCAATGACGCCGCCGGTGACTTCGTCAAAGCCCATTTCGCAAAACCCGGTGCCGATGCGGCGGTGGACAAGGCCTTGCGTCTGGACAGCACGGTGATGCTGGTGGACGACCCGGTCAAACGCGTCGACAACATGACCATGGCCTGGGGCCTGGAAGCGCGCACGCCGTTTCTCGACTACCGCCTGGTGGAGCTGTCGGCACGGATTCCGGGGCGTTTCAAACTGCCGGACGGCGGCAAGCAAGTCTTGAAAGAAGCCGCACGACAAGTGATTCCCAGTGAAGTGATCGACCGCAAGAAAGGTTACTTCCCGGTGCCGGGCCTCAAGCATTTGCAGGGCGATACGCTGGACTGGGTGCGCGAGTTACTGCTCGATCCCAGCCAGGATCGCGGCCTGTTCAAGCCTGCGATGCTCGACCGTCTGCTGACCGACCCACAGGGACAATTGACGCCGTTGCGCGGTTCGAAGCTGTGGCAACTGGCGGCCCTCAACCTGTGGCTCAGCGAACAAGGAATCTGACCGATGAAACCTCATGCCACGGCTTTCAGCCAACGCCTGTTGCGCGGCCAGTCGCCTTCCTACGAACGCTTGCAGGCACGTCTGGCCGAGGATGGCAGTGAACTCGGCGGGGCGCCGATCGCCGTGCATTGTGGCTGGGGCCGCTTGCTGATCGGCCACACCTTTGCCGATGCCGCGAGCCTCGCCGGGGAGTTGCTCAACGAGCAGCCCGGCGAACGGGACATTGCCCTGTACGTCGCCGCACCCCAGCAAGTGCTGGGTCTGGAGCCGACCCAGCTGTTCCTTGACCCGTCCGATACCTTGCGTCTGTGGTTCAGCGATTACCGCCAAGCGACCCGGGTGTTTCGTGGTTTTCGCATCCGACGCGCGCAAAGCGATACCGACTGGCAGGCTATCAACCAGCTGTATCAGGCGCGCGGCATGCTGCCGATCGATGCCACCCGGCTCACTGCGCGCCACCTGGGCGGCCCGGTGTACTGGCTGGCCGAAGACGAGGACAGCGGCGCGGTCATCGGCAGCGTCATGGGCCTCAATCATGCAAAAGCCTTCAACGATCCGGAACACGGCAGCAGCCTGTGGTGCCTGGCGGTCGACCCGCATTGTGCGCGGCCTGGTGTCGGAGAGGTGCTGGTGCGGCACTTGATCGAACACTTCATGAGTCGCGGTCTCGCGTACCTCGACCTGTCCGTACTGCACGACAACCGCCAGGCGAAAAGCCTTTACGCCAAGCTCGGTTTTCGCAACCTCTCGACCTTCGCCATCAAGCGCAAGAACGGTATCAATCAGCCGCTGTTTCTCGGGCCAGGCCCGGAAGCGGCGTTCAACCCATACGCGCGGATCATTGTCGAGGAAGCTCATCGTCGTGGCATCGATGTTCAGGTCGATGACGCTGACGCCGGGATGTTCACCCTCAGCCATGGCGGACGCCGGGTACGCTGCCGTGAATCCCTGAGCGACCTGACCAGCGCCATCAGCATGAGCCTGTGCCAGGACAAAAGCCTGACCCACAAAGTGCTCAAGGCTGCCGGACTGAACCTGCCGGCTCAGCAACTGGCTGGCAATGCCGATGACAATCTGGCGTTTCTCGATGAGCACCTGCGCGTGGTGGTCAAACCACTGGACGGTGAACAGGGCCAAGGCGTGGCGGTCGATTTGCGGACCATCGACGAGGTTCAGCAAGCCATCGAGACCGCTCGCCAATTTGACAGCCGCGTGCTACTGGAAAGCTTCCATGAAGGCCTCGACCTGCGAATTCTGGTGATCGGTTTTGAAGTGGTCGCGGCCGCGATTCGCCGGCCGGCCGAAGTGGTCGGCGACGGCCAGCATTCCATTGGCGTCTTGATCGAAGCCCAGAGCCGACGGCGACAAGCGGCCACGGGCGGCGAAAGCAAGATCCCGCAGGATCAGGAAACCCTGCGCACCTTGCGTGCCGCCGGGTACGACTACAGCAGCATTCTGCCGGCCGRCGAGCATCTGTTCGTACGGCGTACGGCGAACCTTCATACAGGAGGTGTTCTTGAGGACGTGACGACGATCCTGCATCCGACGCTGGTGGACGCCGCCGTGCGGGCAGCGCGGGCGCTGGACATTCCCATGGTCGGCCTTGACCTGATGGTGTCCGCCGCTGACCGGGCGGACTACGTGTTTATCGAAGCCAACGAGCGGGCCGGGCTGGCCAATCATGAACCGCAACCCACCGCGGAGCGGTTTGTGGATTTGCTGTTTCCGCACAGTCAGCCGGTGGTCTCTTAACCATGTGTTGTCTGGACTGATGCTATCGCGAGCAGGCTCGCTCCCACCTTTGATCGCGTTCCCCCTGTAGGAGCGAGCCTGCTCGCGAAGGCGGCCGTACAGGCGATAACCAATCAGGAGTTTCCATGACCAGCAAAATCCCCGAACCGGACCTCGGATACCTGCAAAAAGTCCTGCTGGAAATGCTCGCCATTCCCAGCCCCACCGGGTTCACCGATACCATCGTGCGCTATGTCGCCGAACGCCTTGAAGAACTCGGCATTCCCTTCGAAATGACCCGTCGCGGAACCATCCGCGCCACGCTCAAAGGCAAGAAAAACAGCCCCGACCGCGCCGTTTCCGCCCACCTGGACACCATCGGCGCGGCGGTGCGCGCGGTAAAGGACAACGGCCGCCTGAGCCTCGCGCCTGTCGGCTGCTGGTCCAGCCGTTTTGCCGAAGGCAGTCGGGTCAGCCTGTTTACCGACAATGGCGTGATCCGCGGCAGTGTCTTGCCGCTGATGGCATCCGGTCACGCATTCAATACCGCCGTGGATGAGATGCCGATCAGTTGGGATCACATCGAATTGCGTCTGGATGCCTATTGCGCCACCCGCGCCGACTGCGAGTCGTTGGGCATCAGCGTCGGCGATTTCGTCGCCTTCGATCCGTTGCCCGAGTTCACCGAAAGCGGCCACATCAGCGCCCGCCACCTCGACGACAAAGCCGGAGTGGCGGCACTGCTGGCGGCGCTCAAAGCCATCGTCGACAGTGGCGAATACCTGATGATCGACTGCCATCCGCTGTTCACCATCACCGAGGAAACCGGTAGTGGCGCGGCGGCGGCATTGCCCTGGGACGTCAGTGAGTTCGTCGGCATCGACATCGCACCGGTGGCGCCTGGCCAACACTCCAGCGAGCATACCGTGAGCATCGCGATGCAGGATTCCGGTGGGCCGTATGACTATCACCTGTCGCGCCACCTCCTGCGCCTGGCCAGCGACAACGAGTTGCCGGCACGCCGCGACCTGTTCCGTTACTACTTCAGCGACGCACATTCGGCGGTCACCGCCGGCCACGACATTCGCACCGCCCTGCTCGCCTTCGGCTGCGACGCCACCCACGGTTACGAGCGCACCCACATCGACAGCCTCGCCGCCCTGAGCCGCCTGCTCGGTGCGTACATCCTCAGTCCGCCGGTGTTTGCCAGCGATGCGCAACCGGCCAAGGGGTCACTGGACCGCTTCAGCCATCAACTTGAGCACGACACCCAGATGGAAAGCGACACGCGGGTGCCTTCGGTGGACAGCCTGGTGGGGCAGCGGTCGGAGAACTGACCTCAGAATTTTTGTTGAGCGGGTGATTGCCATCGCGAGCAGGCTCGCTCCTACAGGGGAATGCGACCTACTGTGGGAGCGAGCCTGCTCGCGATGGCGTCAGAGCAGCCAACATCAAACCCCAGGCTAGCCGATACCGGTCATTCGCCGTAGCATCGCGCCATTGATCCAACCGAGGTGCCTATGCTGATTCCCCACGACCAACTTGAAGTCGACACCCTCACCCGCCTGATCGAGGATTTCGTGACCCGCGACGGCACCGACAATGGTGACGATACACCGCTGGAAACCCGCGTATTGCGCGTGCGCCAGGCCTTGACCAAGGGCCAGGCACTGATTGTCTTCGACCCGGAAAGCGAGCAATGCCAGTTGATGCTCAAGCATGACGTGCCCAAGCACCTGTTTGACTGAGGCCTTCAGCGCCCCTTGGTTTTCGCCGGTTTGTTCTGGATGCGTTGGTAGATTTCGCAGCGGTGCACATTAACGTCCTGAGGCGCTTCGACGCCAAAGCGCACGTTGCTTCCGTTGATCGCGAGAACGCGCACGGAAATGTTGTCACCGATGGAAATCGTTTCGCCCACAAGGCGAGTGAGTACGAGCATGAGGAGTGTCCTTCAGGGGTTACTGGCCCTTGAAGATGCCCGGCCCGTGGTACGCCTACAATGCTCCGACAGCAAACCGGACTGGACTGACAGCCCCTGAGCCACCCCGCTGACGGAAACGTCTGACACGCCGGGTGATTGTAGGGACGACCTGTCAGGACGCGGAGAATCGCGGCCCGAAAAGAATGATGCTCGCGCCAATCACACACAGCGCCACGCCAAGCCAGTCCGAACCCAGCGGACGAATCCGCTCGACCACGGCCAACCAGCCGATTGACGCAATGATGTAGATGCCACCGTAAGCGGCGTAGGCGCGGCCGGCGTAGGTGGCTTCGATACGGGTCAGCAGCAGGGCGAACAGGGTCAGGCTGAGGAGCGCCGGCACCACCCACCACATGCTTTTACCCTGGCGCAGCCACATCCAGAAGGCAAAGCAACCGGCAATTTCGAACAGCGCAGCGAGGAAAAACCACAGGTAATTGAGCATGCAAGCGTCTCGCAAGGATGGCCGATGGCGGCCACCCTAACCACAGCGTTGCCTGCGGGCAAGATCAGCCTGCGGATTGCCTGGCCTTGGCGCGCATTTTATCGGCCATGACGGTCATTTCGCTGTAGAGCAACTGCGGGTTCTTCTGCTTGATTGCCCAGGCCATGCGGCCCTGTTCGTGGGGCAGGATCATGAACTCGCCGGCGGCGACCTGCTGATAGATGTAATCGGCGATGTCGGCGGCACTGATCGGCGAACTTTCCAGCAACTTGCCGACCTGGGCCTTCATGGCCGGGGTCGGGCCGCGGAAGGAGTCCAGCAGGTTGGTCTGGAAGAACGACGGACACACCACATGCACGCCGACTTCCTGATGCGCCAGCTCGATCAGCAGGCTTTCGGACAACGCCACCACACCCGCCTTGGCCACGTTGTAGTTGCTCATCGCCGGGCCTTGCATCAGCGCGGCCATGGACGCGATGTTGATGATCTTGCCTTTGCTTTTTTCCAGCAATGGCAGGAAAGCCTTGCAGCCCTTGACCACGCCCATCAGGTTGATCGCGATCTGCCAGTCCCAGTCCTCCAGGGACAACTCACTGAAGAACCCGCCAGACGCTACGCCAGCGTTGTTGACGATGACATCGATACCGCCGAGCTTGACTTCGCAGGCCTGGGCGAACGCCGTCAATTGGCTGTAATCGCGTACGTCACAGCGCTGGATAAAACCATCACCGCCGGCTTCACGGACCAGCTTCAGGGTTTCCTGCAAACCGGGCTCGCTGACGTCCGACAAAGCCAGTTGCCAGCCTTCACGCGCCCAGCGCAGCGCGATTTCGCGACCCAGGCCAGAGCCTGCACCAGTGATCATCATGCGATTTTGCATAGCAAACAGCCTTGTTGTTCTCGGAAGATGCACCGAGTGTAGCGAAGGAAATTGCCCGACCCACGCTCCATCAGATTGCTGAATGGCCCGAGCAAACCGCGGGAGCGCCTGAGGTAACCAAGGCCACCACAAAAGAAATAAGAACCCGTGCGAAATACTTCAAAAAAACTTGGAATTTTCCTGCAGGCGCAAGAGTCGGAATTTTTAAGCAGCTCGAATTTACTTCATTCCCGCTGACCTTGATTGGCATGGTCAATCCACTGCATTTTCGACAAGGAAATAGACATGGGCACAATACTTCTCGTCATTCTGATCCTGTTACTGATCGGTGGTTTGCCGGTCTTCCCGCACTCCAGAAGCTGGGGTTATGGCCCGTCCGGAATTATCGGCGTGGTGTTGGTGGTGTTGTTGATCCTGCTCTTGCTTGGCCGAATATAAAAATCCGCCTGGCAAAAAAAAAGGCCCTTGAAGGGCCTCTTTTCTGTTGCGTCACAACCTATTGCGGCGTGCCGTGAACTACACCGGCGGTGTTGTCCAGCAGGCTCTTGGTCGCTGTTTGCAAGAACGCTTCGAGCTTGAGTTTCAGCTCGGCGGTGCGCGGTGCATCCGCAATGATCTCGGCGTGCGGCGTAGCGCCCATTTCGTACTGGTACAACTTTGGCGCCATGTCCTTTTCCTTCGGCAACACAAGGATCCGGTCGTCGCTGAGGATGGCCGTGGTCTGCTCGTTACCCGAAGGTTTGATCACACCAAAACCCTTATCGCCTTCAGGCAGGTTGAGCAGGTCGCGGCCCCAGCATTGCTGGCGAGTCTCGCCGCCCAGGCGCCCCATGATGGTCGGCACGATGTCGATCTGGGTGCCCACGGTGTGGTCACGCTGGCCGAACTTCTCCTGGATGCCCGGTGCGATCATCAACATCGGCACGTTGAAGCGGCCCAGGTCCATTTCGGTGATCTGCTGTTCGTTGCCGAAACCATGGTCACCCACGATGACAAACAGGGTTTCCTTGAAGTACGGCTCCTTGCGGGCCTTTTCAAAGAACTGGCCCAGCGCCCAGTCCGCGTAACGCATGGCGGTCAAGTGTTCGTTCAGGTTGCCGCGATTGGTCACCGGCTCGACCGGCAATGGTGTCGGCAAGGCGTAGGGCGTGTGGTTGGACAGGGTTTGCAGCAAGGCATAGAACGGTTTGCCGTTTTCACGGGCCTTGAGCTCTTGCAGGCTGCGATCGAACATATCCTGGTCGGACACGCCCCAGGTCGGGTCGGAGAACACCGGGTTAACGAAGTCGTTACGGCCGATGAAGTTGGTCATGCCCTGGTTGCTGAAGAAACCCGACTGGTTGTCCCAGGCGAAATCACCGTTGTAGACATACACGTCGTCATAGTGACGGGCACTGAGCAACTGCGGCAGGCCAGACAGCTTGTGGCTGCCTTCCGGGGTCTGCATCAGGTATTCGAAACCCGGCAGGTTGGGGAAGCAACCCATGGTGGCGAACATGCCCTGGTGGGTATGGGTACCGTTGGAGAAGAAACGGTCGAACAGCAGGCCTTCCTTCGAAAGCTTGTCGAGGTACGGCGTGATGTTGCCCGGCCCACCCAAAGCACCTACCGAGTGTCCGGCCATGCTTTCCATCAGGATCACGACGACGTTCTTGATCGGCAGGGTCTTGTCGGCTGGCGGCGTGTAGTCACGACGTACGGCGGCGATGTCGGCCTCGACCAGTTTTTCGTCCGGCAGCACCAGCATGTCACGCACGATTTGCTGGGCTTGCTCTTGAGGCAAGGTGGCTTTCCAGATGTTGTCGCGCTCTTCGGATATCCGGCTCTTGGCGGCGGCCACTAATTGCAGGGTGCCGTTGAGGCCCAACTGGTTGGCGAAGTTCGAGTTGGTGGTGTAGACATCACCCCAGCGCAGCGGCGGGCCCTGGCGCAGAGTGCCACGCGCGGCTACCACGCAAACCAGCAAACAAACCACGAATACCGCAATTCGCGCATACCACGGCGCAATCTGGCGCGTGCCGATGCTGCCGCCACTGAACGGACCACGGGGACGGGTCGCACGGTCGGCGCCCTTGAATGCCAGGCTCAGGATCCAGGTACCCACGGCCCATGCCAGCAAGTAACGGACCACCGGAAAACCGTACCAGAGCATGCTCATCACGGTTTTCGGATCTTCCTTGACGTACTGGAAGACCAGGCCGTTGAGGCGCTGGTGGAACTCACGATAGAAGTCCATCTCCATCAGGCCCAGGAACAGCGCAATGCTGGAGACGATCGTCAGCCACAGACGGAACAGCCCGCGTGCCGCCATGGCCCGGGCGCTGAACAATGCCAGCAGCAACGGAATACTGAGATACACCACCAGACGCACGTCGAAACGCAGACCGTTGGCGAATGCCTCGAGGAAGGTCGAGGCCGGTGTGTCGAGGATCATCGAGCGGTTGTAAACCAGCAGCGCGACGCGCAGCAGGCTGAACATGACCATCATGACCAGGGCACACAACAGCGTGTAGGCCAGATGCGATTTGACGGTCGGTTGCAGCAGGCGACTAGAAGCTCGCTGCTGATTCAGGGCGTCCGGAATTGCCATGTCGTTTTAGGACCCATTGGAAGTTGAAGTTTCAAAAATACAGCTGCGCCTTGCCCTCTTTTTGGCCAGTACCAGACCCCGGGGATTGCGCGGTGCGCAAATGTTGCACGATCAACGGCAGCATTGCCATTGATTACTGTCCGCAATGTTGGCGCGGGCGAATTGTCTTGGACACTTTGTGAAAATTTCGTGCAACGCATATCCGGAAACACAATAAACCCCAAGCAAAACACGCTCTTTGTAGTAGCTGGCGAAGCCTGCGTTCGGCTGCGAAGCAGTCGTAAGATCAGCCGGCGCGGTTCTTCAGGAAGATCGGGGGCTCCGGGTTTTACGACTGCTGCGCAGCCGAACGCAGCCTCGCAGGCTCGGCAGCTGCTACAAGCCGAACGCAGGCTTCGCCAGCTGCTAGAGGTCGCGTGACGGCTTAACTGAGCGGCATTTTCCCTATTGCGCAAAGAAAAACGCCCCGAACAAGTCGGGGCGTTATCGAAAGAGCGGCGCGGTTACTTCTCGGCGCGTTCTTTCAGGGCTTTCAAGGTATTGAACGGGGCATCCACCACGAACTTGTTGGCCACCATCGACGGCACGCTGCCGCCCGGTTCGGTGTGCACCTGATAGGTCACTTCGATCTGGTCGCCCTTGGGTACGAACTTCCAGAAACCGTCGACCTTGGCGACCCGGACGAAACCTTTTTCTTCAGGAAGGTATTTCGGTACGCCTTCGAGCTTGCGAGTCAGGCTGCCATCGGCACCTTCGATAGTGGTGACGTGCAGCACCGAATCACGCGGAGTAACCGGCCACGGGGTGTTGAACTGAGTGTAGGTCCAGCTCTGGTTACCTTCGTGCTTGAGCAGCTTCTGGGTCTTGCATTCGTGAATCCAGGCGCAGGCTCCGGACACGTCGTCCTGCAACGCACGCAGCTTGGCTATGGTGGTTTTCATCAGCGTGACGCCCTGGTAGGCCTTGTAGTCGGAACCGGCCACTTCACTCAGGGAGATCTTGATGCCGTCTTCGTCTTTTTTGACTTTCCAGTCTTCGGCCTGGGCCGTCGAGGTAGCCAGCACAACCGTCAAACCACACAGCACAGCAATACGATGCAGCGAACCCATAGTCTTATTCCTTATTGTTGAAGTTCTGTTCGTTGGGCTTGCACCTCCGGTCACCTTCAGGTCTTTCGGAGGTGATCGGAGGTGCGAGCCCACACATCACGCCGCCGTCATTTGCTCCCACCAGCCAATCAACCGGATCGCATCTTCGCTGCTGCTTCCGCACACCTCGGGGTCGGCCTCGAAGGCAGAACACACCGCCGGCCGTTCCGGCTGGCCGAAAATATTGCACAGGTTATCGGAGGAAAGTTGCAGGCAACGCTCCCCCGCAGCTTTGCCATTGGGCATACCGGGAATCGGTGAACTGATGGACGGGGCAATGCAACAAGCGCCACAGCCCTCACGGCATTTCATGACGACAAGCTCCTCGCGACGAGCAATGTGTAATAGGACGGTGCACAGAGTACCCGCTAAAACAGTTGTTTTAAATTACCTGCGAGCGGGTTTTTCAGCGCAAACGAGCATGACCGGCCAGTCTCCGACAAAGCGTCTGGTCTGCGGCTCGCGGATCGGGATGAGGTTACTGCTTGAACTCGAAATCCAGTGCCGCGCCTTCGACCTCGCGGCGCTCTTCATTTCGCAGTTGCAGCTGCATTTCATTGCTGAGCAAGCGTCCGTTGAGCTGGAACGGACTGCTGCCGCTCTTTTCGCCAAACATCTGTGGCAATAACGGTTCGCGCTTGGGCAATGTCACCGTTCCCGGCGGTTTCAGCTCCTGAACCATGTCCCGAGGCAAGCTCAGATCCAGATTCGCAGACGGAAGCTCAGTCTTTGCCACCTCGCTGGCCGGTTTCGATTTGGAGGCAATGGGCGGACGCTTTTTCACGGGCGTCGCCGGTTTCCTGGTCGACGAGGCTTTTTTCACAGGTTCGGTTTTTATCGGTGCGACGTGGAAACTGCCGGTAGTCTGCTCCTGCTCGGTAGCCGCCACGACGGATGCCGGCTGAATACTTGTAAACAGGCAGACCAAAAGCCAGGCGGCAGGAAGAGTCGGTTTCATGTATCCAACGGTGGGTGCAAACGGCAGAGGTGCATATGCTCGCCTGTTGCAGCCCACAAGACAAGCGCAGTAGCAGCCTGTTACAAACCGCCGGCCATTTCCTGGCAGAGTTGGGTGGCCAGCATGCCCAAGGTCATCAATGCGCGCTCGGCTTCACGGTTCCACGGCGTGCCGCAATTGAGGCGAATGCAGTGATTGAACTGCTCGGTGTTACTGAAGATCAGACCCGGCGCAATGCTGATGCCTTGCTGCAATGCCCGCACGTGCAACTCTTGCGTGTTGACCCGCCCCGGCAGACTGACCCACAGAATGAAGCCACCGGTAGGCCGGGTCATCTGCGTGCCTTCCGGAAAATACTGCTGCACGGCCAGTTGGAAGGCACTGAGGTTCTTACGGTATTCCTGACGGATGAAGCGCAAATGCCGGTCGTACCCGCCATTTTCCAGATAAGCTGCGATGCCCATTTGGGTAACGCTGCACGCAGAATGCGTGCTGAAGGTCTGCAAACGCTGGATTTCCTGCTGATACTTGCCGGCAATCATCCAGCCGATCCGCACGCCAGGCGACAGGGTTTTAGAGAAGCTTGAGCAATAGATCACCCGGTCCAGCCGGTCATAAGCCTTGAGGGACTTGGTGCGCCCCTGCTCGAACATCAACTCGCCGTAGATATCGTCTTCGACAATCTGGATATCGAAGTCCGACGCCAGGCGCAGCAATTGTTTCTGCCGCTCCTCCGGCATGGTGCCGCCCAATGGATTACTCAGTCGGGTGGTCAGCACCAACGCCTTGATCGACCATTGGTTGGCCGCCAGTTGCAGGGCTTCCAGGCTCATGCCCGTGGCCGGATCGCTGGGGATCTCGATGACCTTGAGACCCAACAGATCGGCCAGTTGCAGCAACCCGTAATAGGTCGGCGACTCGGCCGCGATCAGATCGCCCGGACGGGTCAAGACGCGCAAGGACATCTGCAGCGCATCGACGCAGCCGTGAGTGATCACCACCTCCGACGGATCGACCACCACGCCGGCATCGCGCATGCGGATCGCCACCTGCCGGCGCAATGGCTCGAAACCGGGGCTGAACATGTAGCTGAAGGCCCGCGGGCTATGGAAACGGGTGACCTTGGCCAACTGCTGATGCAGTGCCCGCACCGGCAAATAGTCGACACTCGGCACGGCCGCGCCCAAAGGGAAGACACCTTCACGACGGGATTCGACCAGGACTTGTTGAATGATGCTGCTGCGGGTGACCAGCCCCGGGCGCTCGACCCGGGCGATATCCGGCGTCGGTGCGGTGAGTGCCGGTGTCTGGTGCACGTAGTAACCCGACTGCGGCCGGGCGCGGATCAGCCCCTGATCCTCGAGATTGGCATACGCCTGCAACACCGTTGCGTGGCTGACATTGAGCTGCGAGCTCATCTTGCGTACCGAAGGCACGCGCTCTCCCGGCTGATAGACCCCGCGGCGGATGTCTTCGGCCAGTTGTTGAGCAATACGTTGATAGAGCAAAAGATTGGTCATGACGCAGCACTCGATTTCACGGGCATTTTATTCTTGTGTAAAACAATACCGGAACAGTTTAGAAGTGTACTGGGACAGTTGCCACAATAGTCGACCATACAGTGCAGTGTCAGCAAAATCTGTACTGTTTTGTGCGGTATTCGGCGAACATAAAAAAACCCGGCGCTGCATGGCAGGCCGGGTTTTCCAGCGACGCAACCCTTAGCGGGCAGCGCCGAGCTGGCCTTTTTCGTCGGAAAACACAATTTCCACCCGACGGTTCTGCGCCCGGCCCCGTTCCGACGCATTCGCGTCCACCGGATACTCGTCGCCATAACCCTCGACCTGGATACGCTTGTCGTCGATGCCCAGGTCCATCAGCACGTCAGCCACCGATTGCGCACGGTCGCGGGACAGCTTGAGGTTTTCCTGCTTGCCCCCGGTACTGTCCGTATAACCTTCGATTCGCACCACACGCTTGGGGTTGAGTTGCAGGAACTGCACGATCTTCAATACCACACGGTTGGCCGATGGTTTCAATTCCGCTTCGCCCGTGTCGAACAGCATGTCGCCCAATGTCATCACCAGACCGCGGTCGGTCTGGGTTGTGGTTAATGCCAGAATCTGCTCTTCCAGCCATTTGCCTTGCTGCTGCACGCTGAACAGTTTGGATTCACGCAGTGCCAATTGCAGGCGCTGCCTCTCCAGTTCGAGCTTCGCCGCTTGCTCTTCGTTGAGCACCTGATTGGTGTGTTCCCGGGCAATGGCGCTATAGCGCTGACTCAGGTAGGCGTAATGCACCACGTCCGAACCGCTGCCCCAATAGCTGGACAGGCGATCGGCACGGGCCAGGGACTCACCGGCGCGAATCACGTCCTTGGGGGCGATTCGCAGCACATTGGAGTCTTCCTTGACCTTCTGAAAGTCGGCACCGGCCTGCTGCAACGCGGACTCGCTGTGCTGGCTGGCACAGCCAAAGAGACTCGCGCAGCCTGCCAGGATCAAACCGCCGAGGGCTTTAGTCTTGAGGCTCATTCGGCATCTCCCAGTTGCTTGCGCAGGCGGGTGATGCGGGTATCAAGCACGTTCAACTGTTCCTCGCTCTTGGCCGTCAATACCTTGGCTTCAGCCAGACGCGCATCGAGTTCGGCCTGTTCGGCCCGCATGCGTGCGTTTTTGAAGGATTGATCAGTCATGTTGCCCTTGGCGCGGTTGAACTTGTCTTCGGCCAGCTTCATTTCCGGCACATCGTCTGCCGTGGCGCCCACGGCCTTGGCCTGTTCGAGTGCCTGTTCGGTCAGGCGCATTTGTTCACTCGGCGCAGGATCGGTTGCACAACCCGCCAGGACCGCAAAGGCCACGGCAGCGAAAAGAGGTCGAATACTCACTAAATATCCCTACTGTTTTGGGGTACTGACGGGTTGTTGCGAGGGTTGCTGCGGTTGTGAGCGTTGTGCCTTCCAGCGCTCGATGTTGCGCATCAGCACGGCTTCCGTCAGTCCGGACGCGGGCAATTCTGTCATCTTTTTGGCCAACTGTCCGCGCAACCACGGATCGTTGCAAGCCGAGTCATGGGAAATCGCCAGGTACAGGCCAGACTTGTCGACCGGTTGCGAGCGCGCGACCAGATCACCGCCCATGCCCAGTGTCTGTGCGGTCGCCATGCCCGAGTAACGTCCCGCCAGTACAAACTCGACCTCGCCCAACAGCAGTTTTTGAAAGGCCTGGGTCAGGTTGGACGTGCGCGCGAGGGTCAGTTGCTGTGCGGCAAAGGTGCTGAATTGCGGGGTCAATCGGGCCTTTTCCGACACGGCACCGGGATGGCCGTGCAGGTCTTGTGCTTCGTTGTAGACCAGCGTCGAGTCCTTGCGAGTCCAGACCAGATAGTCGTTTACCAGCAAGGGTGGATGGATGTAATCCAGGGTTTCCAGTTCGCTGACCGTCAACGGTGCGTCCGCTAGCATGTCCATGCGTCCGCTGCGCACTTCGTCCAGGGCCTGGGCGCGTTTGCCGGCATAAAGCAGTTCGACCTTGAGCCCTGACTCCCCCGCCACTTGCTGCAGCAAATCGGCACTGGCACCGATCAGGTGTTTGGGATTCTGCGGGTCTTGCCACAGGTACGGTGGCGCGTCCGGGCTGCCGGTCACCACCAGGCGTTCGCATTTGCCTGCGGCGAAAGACAGCGCTGGCAATAGCGTCAATCCCAGCAAGCTCCACACACAGCGCAGATCCATGGCTTCACACTCCACTCATACCCGGTTATGCCCCCCCTGTAGGAGCGAGCTTGCTCCTACAGAAGAGCAAAAAAAAGCCCGACCAAAAGGCCGGGCTCTTTATAAGTGAAGCAGCCGGATTAGACCAGCTTCTCCAACTCAGGGATGGCTTCGAACAGGTCTGCCACCAGGCCGTAATCGGCCACCTGGAAGATCGGCGCTTCTTCGTCCTTGTTGATCGCAACGATCACTTTGGAGTCTTTCATGCCGGCCAGGTGCTGGATCGCGCCGGAGATACCGACCGCGATGTACAGCTGTGGCGCAACGATCTTGCCGGTCTGACCGACCTGCATGTCGTTCGGAACAAAACCTGCGTCGACCGCGGCGCGGGAAGCACCGACGGCAGCGCCCAGCTTGTCGGCCAGGGCGTACAGGTGTTTGAAGTTGTCGCCGTTCTGCATGCCGCGGCCGCCGGAAACGACGATCTTGGCAGCGGTCAGTTCCGGACGATCGGACTTGGCCAGTTCTTCGCCGACGAAGCTGGAGATACCAGCGTCGTGGGCAGCACCAACGGCTTCAACGGCAGCGGAACCACCAGCAGCTGCAACCGGGTCGAAACCGGTGGCACGCACGGTGATCACTTTGACCGCAGCGTTCGATTGAACGGTAGCGATGGCGTTACCGGCGTAGATCGGACGCTTGAAGGTGTCAGCGCTTTCTACCGAGATGATCTCGGAGATCTGGTCAACGTCCAGTGCAGCGGCAACGCGCGGCAGGATGTTTTTGCCGTTGGAAGTAGCGGCAGCCAGGATGTGGCTGTAGCCCTTGCCCAGCTCAGCTACCAGCGGAGCAACGTTTTCCGGCAGCTGGTGCGCGTAGGCAGCGTTGTCAGCTACCAACACTTTGCTCACGCCAGCGATTTTCGCAGCGGCTTCAGCCACGGCGCCAACACCCTGGCCAGTAACCAGAACGTGGATGTCGCCACCGATTTTGGCGGCAGCAGCAACGGTGTTCAGGGTGGCAGGAGCCACAACCTTGTTGTCGTGCTCAGCGATTACCAAGATAGTCATGATTAGATTACCTTCGCTTCGTTTTTCAGTTTCTCGACCAGTTCAGCCACCGACTTGACCTTGATACCCGCGCTGCGTGCAGCCGGCGCTTCGACTTTCACGGTCTTGTTGGTGGAGGCGGTGGAAACGCCCAAAGCGTCCGGAGTCAGCACTTCGAGAGGCTTCTTCTTGGCTTTCATGATGTTTGGCAGAGACGCGTAGCGCGGCTCGTTCAAACGCAGGTCGGTGGTGACGATGGCCGGCAGCTTCAGGGAAACGGTCTGCGCGCCGCCGTCGATTTCGCGGGTTACAGCTACGCTGTCGCCGCTGATTTCGACTTTCGAGGCGAACGTGCCCTGACC
>NZ_JBFREX010000033.1:0-49964 GCF_052114525.1 Pseudomonas sp. KB_15
GACGTGATTGTGCGGGCATCGGACGGCACGCTGTTTGACGACCAGGCGATCGCGGTAACCGTGACGGGCGTCAACGACAACTCCCCGGTGATCACCTCCAACGGTGGCGGTGCGACGGCTTCGATCAACGTGGCGGAGAACACCACGGCAGTCACGACAGTGGTGGCGACCGATGCTGATCTGCCGGCGCAGACGCTGAGCTACTCGATCCTGAATACGGCCGGGACGGACTTCAGCAAGTTCTCGATCAGTTCGAGCGGGGTGCTGACGTTCAACTCCGCGCCCGATTACGAGAATCCCCAGGATATCGGTGGCACCGACGGCGACAACGCCTACGTTGTGGACGTTCAGGTGGCCGACGGCAATGGCGGAGTCGACACGCAGACGATTACGGTAAACGTGCAGAACGTCGTTGAGGCGCCAGTTGATACCGTAGCGCCGACGGTGACTTCCATAACCGTGCTCACAGCGTCAGGGGCACAGACACAGCTAGGGAACACCGGCAGCGGCAAAATAACCATCACGTTCAGTGAAGCTGTGATTAACTTCGATATCAGTGATTTCAGTGTCACCGCAGGCCGCGGAACCCTCAGCAACTTCTCCGGTAGCGGCACTACTTATACAGTGGACTTCACCAGAACCAGCAATGGGTCTGTAAAAGCCAGCGTTGCAAACACCTACACGGACTTGGCTGGTAATACGGGTGTTGCGTACACCTCTAACGAAAATCTTCCAGCAGGTGTGGCTGGCGACCCCATCAATCTGGCCCTCAACGTTCCGTCGACCAATATCAGCGGCCCAATAACGGTGGCCATCAGCGGTGTTCCCTCGGGATGGACGTTCAATGCAGGAACCGATAACGGCGACGGCACCTGGACAGTGCAGACCAGCGATCCCGCCGCATTGACTGTGACAACTCCAAGCGACTTCGCCGGTGCGTTGGTGCTCGATGTCAACATGCACTGGAGCAACAGCGACGGCAGCCTGGCAAGCGCCTATGTGTTCAACAACGTCGAAGTCTATGCCCCGGGCACGCCGATCTTCGCCTTGTCCGCCGACGACAACCTGACCGGCTCGTCCGGTGCCGACACCTTCGTCTTCGCCCAGCCGATCGGCAACAACGTCATTTACAGCTTCGACGCGGCGGCGGACAAAATTGACTTGATCGGCTTCACGGGCGTCAACGATTTTGCGGATGTGAGTATCGCCAACGACGCGAACGGYAATGCCGTGCTCAGCATCAGTGCCGACCAGACGATCACTGTCAACGGCGTGGATGCGGCGGCGTTGAGCGGGGCCCACCTGCTGTTCGATGTGGACCCGGTCACGACCAATACGGGCACCATCACCATTGCCGACGGCGCGATCATGCCGTTTGGTGGCCGCATCGACAACAGCGGCACCATAGCGCTCGGCTCTACCGGCCGCGGGACCGATCTCGAGATTCTGTTCCGTGGCGCGACGTTGAGCGGTGGCGGGCAAGTGGTTCTGTCCGACAGCGCGCACAACGTGATCTTTGGTGGCAGCGCGGACACGGTGCTCACCAATGCCGACAACACCCTCTCGGGTGCCGGCCAGTTGGGAGCAGGGCAGTTGATGCTGGTCAACTCGGGCCTGATCCATGCCAACGGCGTCAATGCGCTGGTGATCGATACCGGTAGCAACGCCGTCACCAATACTGGCGTGCTGCAAGCCAGCGGCAGCGGCGGATTGGTGATTGAAAGCGCGCTCGTCAACAGCGGTAGCCTGTGGGCGAACGATGGCAACATCACCGTCCACGGAGATGCCAGTGGCGCGGGAAGCGCGACTATCAGTGGTTCGGCGATGCTGGAGTTCGGTGCTGCCTCCGATCAGCATGTGACGTTCGACAGCGGCGCGGCAGGCACGCTCAAGCTTGATGTGTCGACAGCGTTCAGTGGCAGCGTCAGCGGTTTTACCACGGGCGACAAGCTGGACTTTGGCGATGTTGCGTTCGGCGCCAATACGCATATCACCTATGCAGCCAATGACACAGGCACTGGCGGCATGCTGAGCGTGAACGACGGTGCACATGTGGCGCAGGTCGCGATCAATGGCCAATACGCAGCGGCGGGTTTGCAGGCGAACGCCGAGGGCAGCGGCAGTGAGCTGGCCTACGATGCAGCGGCGGCAAACCACACGATGCTGGGCGGCATGGCCGACGACATACTGGTCGGCGGTGCGGGTGACGATCTGTTCTTCGGCGGGCTGGGCAACGATACGCTCAACGGCGGCCTCGGCAACGATACCTTCGCGTTTGCCGCTGCAGGCTTCGGCAATGACTCGATCCAGGGCTTCGACGTCGATCCGGCCGGAGGGCAGGACCTGCTCAATATCGCGGGGCTGGGGATCAGCAGCGAGACGTTCGCTGCCAACGTGAGCATTGCGGCTGACGGGGCGGACACGCTGATCGGGATCGGAATGGACTCTATTCGCCTTGTCGGTGTTAACAGTGCAGGTATCGATCAGACGGACTTTATCCTGTCAACATGATGCTTTTGCTGCTGGCTGCACGTTGGTATGCGATTGCAGGCCCCATCGCGGATGAATCCGCGATGAGGTCTGTGCGAGGTGTTTTTCTCGTCACTCCACCCGGAGCGAGGGGGTGCGCTCGGAATCCATGGAGTCTCCTTTTCGGGTGTTGCACTAGCGGGGGGAGTGCGGGGTGGTGCTCGATGCCTGCCTGCTGGAACGACTCATCTAAAGTCCCGGTTGCGGTGTAATGCTGTTCAGTTAAGGATTCTGTAGGAGCGAGCTTGCTCCGGGCGGCGTTTAGTCAGTAAACACGCGGCATCGTTAACGACCATCGCGAGCAAGCTCGCTCCTACAGTGGATCATTTTCGCTTAACTGAACAGCATTACGGTTGCGGTTGCGGTTGCGGTTGCAGCGGGAACTTCAGGGTGCTGGCCAGGTCAATAGCGGCCCTGTATCGGAAATGCCGAGCAGCGCTGTGGTCTGTTTTACGGCAGTGCCGTCCGAGATCAGTCGAGTCCGTCCCCTGATGCCAACCAAGAGTTTTCTGCCGGGTCTCATCCTGGCGTTCTGCGCCGTCGCGTCGCTTTGTTCGGTTGCTGCCGAGCGAAGTGCACCCTCGCAAAGTAACAGCGCATCAACCACCCTGATCGAAACCGCCTCGCGGCAGTATGAAAATGGCCAGTTGGACCAAGCCGCTGCCACGCTGGAACGTGCCCTGCATATCCAGCCGAACAATCCGGCGACGCTGCATTACCTCGGTGTGTTGCGTCTTCAGCAGGGGCAATACCAGCAGGCTGAAACCTTGGCGGCGCGCTCGAACATGCGGGTTGGCCGCAACGTCGAATTACGCAA
This sequence comes from Pseudomonas sp. KB_15, assembly GCF_052114525.1. NCBI lineage: Bacteria > Pseudomonadati > Pseudomonadota > Gammaproteobacteria > Pseudomonadales > Pseudomonadaceae > Pseudomonas > Pseudomonas sp. KB_15. The sequence goes on from NZ_JBFREX010000033.1 coordinate 3,347, forward strand.
CCGTAACTTCCAATTGATCCAGGCGGCGCAGCAGGCCCAGGCTTCGAATACCCCACCCAATGCCAAGGAAGATCTGGTCGCAGTACAGAAGGGGCTGGAGGAGGCCCAAAGGCGCCGCGAAGCAGACATGGCCGTTGCTGAACAATCCACTGCGGACATCGGGCGCGACGCTGGCAACTTCGCTCGCGCAAAGGCAGAACGGATATCGGATTCACCGACGGCTGGCAGACCTCGGTCCGAAGGAGAAGTGCAAATGGCTTCCGTCGAGCCAGAATCAGAGCCAGAGCCCGCGTACGGTGAGGTTGAGATCCCTCGCGGCCATTTGCCGCCTCCGGGTAAATGCCGAATCTGGTTTCCTGATCGTCCGCCGGGGCATCAGCCCGCACCCGGCAAATGCAAGAAGCTGCGATATCGGGTGCCGCCAGGGGCCTACCTGGTGCACGGTTGAGTTTCCGAGTTTCCGTTTCTGGCCGTTATCTGCCTGATGCAAAAGCCGGTCATCCCTGGCAACGCAGCCGGCCCGATGCACGCGGCTATCGGTTCAGCAGAGGTGCCAGCAATGCACACATGCCGCGCCAGTGCGAACCCTCCCAGTAAATCCGTTGGCAGGCGTCGCAGCGCAGGAAGTGCGAATAGAGGACGCCAATGCGTGGCGGCACTTGCGGCCGAGCCAGTTCCGGGCTGATCTCGTGCAGCGGCAGGTTGCAATGAAGGCACAGGCTGAATGGCCGCGCGCTACGCGCCAGGTCGAGGCGCTCGTACAATTCGCGCAGCTGCAGCGACGGTTTCAGGGCATGTACATAACAGCCGTGGCTGATGATCCGCCGCTTGAGCAGTTCGCGGTCGCGGGTCAGTACGATGCGTCCTTGCTGCGCAGCGATCTCGGCGATCTCGCCATCCTCGAAGCCATTGTCAAAGAGGGTGTCGAAGCCGCTCATGCGCAGCAGGCTGGCCAGCCCGCCCAGGTGCGCATCAGCGACGAAGCGCAACACCCGTAAAGGTTGCGCACGAACCTTTAGCAGCGGGCTGATGTCCAGCGCTTCGAACTTGGGATACACCGCCAGCCGGTCACTGTCGAGGATCACCCGCTCGAAGCCCGCCGACTCGCCGTTGAGCAACACCAGCTCGACCTCGGTATGCGGTACCCCGAGCGCCTCGATCATGTGCTTGACCGTCGCCCCTCGCGCGCACTCGCAGGTGAAGGATTGCCGCCGCCGTTCGGCCGGCAGGAAGTCGTTGAGCTCCTCGTAGAAGCGGAAGGTTGCACTGGTCATACTGAACAGTATGGCAGGGCTACAGACAGTATGGTTGTACTCGTGTTGATGCCATCCGGGTCAGTCGAGTGGCAGCGATATCGTTAATTTCGTTCCTTTGTCCGGTGCGCTGTCGATGGTGAATTCCCCGCCCAGCATGCTGATGCGTTCCTTCATCCCCACCAACCCGAACGAGTTCAATTTTTTGCGATCCGTCATGCCTACGCCATTGTCTTTGATCTGCAGGTAAAGCCGGCGGCCGTCCCTGTTGAGTTCGATATGAACCTGTGTCGCTTGTGCGTGCCGGGCAATATTCGACAGCGATTCCTGCACGATTCGGAACAGAGTCGTGGCGGATTTTTCATTCAGATCGCAACGCAAATTTTGCTCTTTCACCGATATCGTGCAATCGATCGCGCTGCGCTGGCGGAACTCTTCAAGTTGCCACTCGATCGCTGCCTGTAATCCCAGATCGAGTACGGGCGGCCGAAGGTCATTGATGATACTGCGGACACTGCGGATGGCTGTATCGAGTTGATTCAGAGCATCGCTGGCCTTTTCGTTGAGCCTGGGGTGCATGGTGCTGGTGCGCGCCTGCAACATGGAGACATCGATTCGCAACGCCAGCAGACTCTGTCCCAGCTCGTCATGGATGTCGCGTGCGATGCGCTTTCGCTCTTCTTCCTTGATGTGTTCCTGATAGGAGGCCAGTTCACGCAGCTGCAGCTTCGATTGCAGCAATTCTTCTGCTTGCTTCGTCAGTTTGCGCTGCAGGTAGAACAGGTCGACAAACACCCGGATCTTGGCGCGAAGAACCTCGGCCACAATCGGCGAGAAGATGTAATCCACTGCGCCGGACGTATAACCGCGGAAACGCTCGGAATCCGTATCTGCCTCAGCTGTGACGAAGATAATGGGCGTATGGGACGATTTCGGGCGGCCGTGAATGAGTGCCGCAGTTTCAAAGCCGTCCATAACCGGCATTTTCACGTCGAGCAGTATGACGGCGAAGTCGCGCTGCAACAGCAGGCGCAGCGCCTCGCGCCCGGAAGTCGCCGTGGCAATATCGAGGCCCATGTCGGCAATCACCGCGGCGAGCGCCGTCAGCTTGGCGGGATTGTCATCCACCAGCAACACTGATGCTGGCACGCCATCAGGCGGGAGCGGATGCCGCACCTGGGCTCTCTCTTTGAATACCGGGGGTTCCTGCTGCATATTTATGCCACTTCGGTTTGCGCTAGCGCCTCATCGATAGAGCCATTTGCGCATCAGTGACAGCAACTGGTCGGTATCCACTGGCTTGCTGACGTAGTCCGATGCTCCTGCCTCGATGCACTTTTCACGGTCACCCATCATCGCCTTGGCCGTCAGCGCAATCATGGGCAGGTTTTCAAATCTCTTGAATGTACGGATCTGGCGCATGGTTTCAAAGCCATCCATCTCGGGCATCATGATGTCCATCAGGACGATGTCGGTATCGGGCTGCTGCTGCAGCAGTTCTATGGCAGTTCGGCCGTTTTCGGCCGTGGCCACCAGCATTTTGTTGCACTCAAGCACGCTGGTCAGGGCAAAAATATTGCGCACGTCATCGTCGACCACCAGGGCCTTTTTACCCTCGAGACTGTCCGAACCCTCATAGAGTTTTTCCAGCATCCTGCGCTGGGTCTGCGGCAGCCCGGCTACGACGCGGTGTAGAAACAGCGCGGTTTCGTCGAGTATGCGCTCGGGGGATTGAACTGCCTTGATGACGCCCTTGCCGAGCAGTGTCCTGAAACGCTCGTGTTCCGGCTTGGTCAGTGTTTCTGCACTATAGACGACGATCGGCAATTCACGCATTGCGTGGTCTTCCAGCAGCGCCTCCAGAAACCCGATACCGGAGGCGTCGGGCAGTTTGAGATTGATTGCCATGCAGTCGTAGCGATTCTTTGCCAGTTTCTTCAAGGCTTCAGCGCCGCTGTCGGTCGTTGTGATCTTCACGTCGGTGTTACCGAGTAGATCGAGGATGCGGGCACGGTTCCCTTCGTCGCCGTCGATGAGCAGCAGACTCCTGGTCTTGCGCCGTGCGAATGCCACGATGCCGACCAGCGCATTTTGAATCTCGTCGGCTGTGACCGGCTTGAGCAGATAGTCGAAAGCGCCATAGCGCAGCCCGCGTGTGCGGTCGTCAGCGCTCGAGATGATCTGGACCGGGATGTGACGCGTGGCGAAATTGCGCTTCAACTGCTCGAGTAGCAACCAGCCATCGATGTCTGTCAGGCCCGGGTCCAGTGTGATCGCGGCAGGTTTGAAGCGCTCGACGAGCTCCAGTGCATCCGCGCCACGGGTCGTGACGATCGCCCTGAACCCCTTCTTGCGCGCGGCCTCGAGCAGAATGTCGGCGAAACGGGCGTCGCCCTCGAGCATCAGCAGCACTTGGTCCCCGGGCTGGACAGACTCGCGGTCGTCCAGTATCTGTGCAGACGGGCCTGACATGAGGTCGCGTTTGACTTGGCCAGGTACTGCCTCTGTCGCTGATTCGTCTGGCGCCTGACGCTGGGCATCCTGTGTACGCAAGGGCACGTACAGCGCGAAAGTACTGCCCTTGCCGATCTCACCGGGGATCAGCCGCAGCTCACCGCCCAGCCGGTGTGCGAGCTCGCGGCTGATCGACAGGCCGAGGCCGGTGCCGCCGTATTTTCGTGAGGTTCCGGTATCTGCTTGCTGGAACGCCTCGAAGATGAGCTTCTGTTTGCCGGCAGATACGCCAATGCCGGTGTCGGTGACCACGAAGGCGACCACCGTATCGGCGCGATTCAGTTCGCTGTGATCCACGCTCCACCCGGATGTAACGGGCGCGATGCTGATATTGACGCTGCCTTGTTCAGTGAACTTGAAGGCGTTGGACAACAGGTTCTTCACCACCTGCAACAGGCGCTTCTCGTCGGTCCAGATGACGGGGGGCAGGGTAGGCGCCAGTTCAATCGTGAAAGTGAGGCCCCGGCTTTCGGCGACCGGCCGGAAGGTGCGTTCGATCTGGTCGTGCAGATCGGCGAACAGCGCTTCATTCAGATCCAGTGTGACCGTACCCGACTCGATCTTGGACAGATAGAGAATCTCGTCGATCAGCTCCAGCAGGTCTTTGCCCGCGCTACGGATGGTCTTGGCATATTGGACCTGCCTGGGCGTGAGATTGTGTTGCGCGTTGTCGCTGAGCTGCTGGGCCAGGATCAGCAAGCTGTTCAATGGCGTTCTGAGCTCATGGGACATACTGGAGAGGAATTCGGACTTGTACTTCGAGGTCAGCATCAGCTGCTCTGCCTTCTCCTCCAGCGACAGCTTGGTGATCTCGACTTCGCGGTTCTTGCGCTCGACTTCGGCTTTCTGCTCCGCCAGCAGTCCGGCCTTGTCCTCCAGTTCTTCGTTGGTCTGGCGCAATTCCTCTTGTTGCCTTTGCAGCTCCTGCGCCAGCGATTGCGACTGCTTGAGCAGTTCTTCGGTACGCATATTGGCTTCGATCGTGTTGAGCACGATACCAATCGATTCAGCAAGCTGATCAAGGAAGGTTTGATGAATGATGCTGTAGCGCGTGAACGAAGCCATTTCGACGACGGCCTTGACCTTGTTCTCGAACAGGATCGGCAACACGATGATATTCAGCGGGGCGGCCGCACCCAGTCCCGATGAAATCGCGACGTAATTTGCGGGTACATCGGTCAGCAGGATGCGCTGCTTCTCGTAAGCGCATTGCCCGACCAGGCCCTCGCCGAGCCGCCACTCATCGTTCACATTGATGTTTCCCTTGTATGCATAAGCCGACAGCAGCTTGAGTTTCGCAGGATCGGGCGGGCTCTCGTTCATCATGTAGAACACACCGTGCTGGGCGTTGATCAACGGAGCCAGCTCTGACAGCACCATCTTGGAGACTGCCGCCAGATCGCGCTGGCCCTGCAGCAGGCGGGTGAATTTCGCGAGATTGGTCTTGAGCCAATCCTGTTCCGCGTTTTGCCGCGTGGTTTCCCGCAGGTTGCGGATCATCTCGTTGACGTTGTCTTTCAATTCCGCCACTTCACCCTTTGCTTCCACCTCCACGTAACGAGTCAGATCGCCCTTGGTCACGGCAGTCGCCACGTCGGCAATTGCGCGCACCTGATTGGTCAGGTTGGCCGCCAGACCGTTCACGTTGTCGGTCAGGTCGCGCCAGGTGCCGGCAGCACCCGGCACGTTGGCCTGGCCGCCCAGCTTGCCCTCGACGCCCACTTCACGCGCCACCGAGGTCACCTGATCGGAGAACAGCGCCAGCGTATCGGTCATACCGTTGATGGTGTCGGCCAGTTCGGCGATCTCGCCCTTGGCTTCCAGTGTCAGTTTCTTTTTCATGTCGCCGTTGGCTACCGCGGTCACCACTTTCGCGATGCCTCGCACCTGGCTGGTCAGGTTGGCCGCCATGAAGTTCACGTTTTCGGTCAAATCCCTCCAGGTACCGGACACGCCTTGCACCTGTGCCTGTCCCCCGAGCTTCCCTTCGGTGCCGACTTCGCGCGCCACCCGCGTCACTTCGGCGGCAAAGCTGTTGAGCTGGTCCACCATGGTATTGATGGTGTTCTTCAGCTCCATGATTTCGCCCTTGGCTTCCACGGTAATCTTGCGCCCCAGGTTGCCTTTGGCCACCGCCGTCGTCACGTCGGCGATGTTGCGCACCTGATTGGTCAGGTTGGCTGCCATGCTGTTGACCGAGTCGGTCAAATCTTTCCAGGTTCCACCGACGCCCGTCACCTTGGCCTGGCCACCGAGTTTGCCGTCAGTCCCCACTTCGCGAGCCATGCGCGTCACTTCGTCGGCAAAGGTCGAGAGCTGGTCCACCATGGTGTTGATGGTTTCCTTGAGTTGCAGAATTTCACCTTTGGCTTCGGCTGTGATCTTGCGCGACAGGTCGCCGTTGGCCACCGCCGTCGTCACGTCGGCAATGTTGMGCACCTGGGTGGTCAGGTTGGCCGCCATGCCGTTGACGGAATTGGTCAAGTCCTTCCAGGTACCGGACACGCCGGTCACTTCCGCCTGTCCGCCCAATTTGCCTTCGGTACCGACTTCCAGCGCGACGCGTGTCACCTCCGAGGCGAAGCTGGAGAGCTGGTCGACCATCGTGTTGATGGTGTTTTTCAGTTCGAGAATCTCGCCCTTGGCTTCAACGGTAATTTTCTTGCCGAGGTCACCGCGCGCCACTGCCGTCGTCACCTGTGCGAGGTTGCGCACCTGGGTGGTCAGGTTGGCCGCCATGCCGTTGACCGATTCGGTCAGGTCGCGCCAGGTGCCTGATACGCCGCGCACTTCCGCCTGACCGCCCAACTTGCCTTCGGTACCGACCTCCAGAGCCACGCGGGTCACCTCCGCAGCGAAGCTCGAGAGCTGGCCGACCATCGTGTTGATGGTGTTTTTCAGCTCGAGAATCTCACCCTTGGCTTCAACGGTGATCGTCTTGCCCAGATCGCCTTTGGCCACAGCAGTCGTCACGTAAGCGATGTTGCGCATCTGGGTGGTCAAATTGGCGGCCATGTCGTTGACGGAGTCGGTCAGGTCTTTCCAGGTGCCGGACACTCCCTTGACATTGGCCTGCCCACCGAGAATCCCTTCAGTGCCGACTTCGCGCGCCACACGGGTCACCTCGGAAGCGAAGGAACCCAGTCGCGTCACCATGGTGTTGACGATCTCGGCGGATTTGAGGAACTGGCCCCGCAGTTTCAGGCCGTCGAGTACCGGGGGGACTTGCTGGCTCAGATTACCCTCGGCAACCGAACCGACAACGCGAATGATCTCGTTCATCGGGCTGATGAGGTCGCTGGTGAGCGCATTGCTCGAGTTGACGATCTTTTGCCATGAACCTTTCATCATCGGCAATTCGATACGCTCATCGACCTTGCCCTGCTTGCCGATCAGTCGCGCCACGCGTTCGAATTCGGTGGTGGTGTCGGCTGCCATGTCGATGATCTCGTTGAGCGTGTCGGCGATCTTGCCCGGCATGCCGGTCCAGTCTTCCGGCATACGCTTGGTGAAGTCACCTTTGCGCAACGACTTCAGCGCTGCCAGCAACGTCTTCATGTCGAGAACTTCGATTGGTGTCGTCACTGTGGCCATGTCTCTGTCCAGTCAAAATAGATGCCGCGCGCAAGGCATTACCCATGGGCGTGCAGACACACCTGAGAGCTTAGGCGCCGCTAACGCCTGAAGCAAAAGTGCAAGTGCGCTACCTGGCTGCTAACGTAAAACTCTGCGGCAGATTCCATGGCTTGCCGGCCACTGGCCGCAGGGTTAGGGTAGGAATACATGAGCGCGCGCCACTGTGCCGGCGGGTTCAACATCATCTGTACATCGGGACACGATACGGCCAGGGCCTTGCGGGTGCGAATGGAAAATACAGATGACTGACCACAAAATCAGAGTCTTGCTGGTGGATGATCACAGCATCGTGCGTAACGGCGTGCGACGCATGCTGGAGACTGCCAGCGAGATCGACGTAACGGGTGAAGCAGAGACGGCACAAGAAGCAATGCTTCGGGTCCGGGAGCAAGATTTCGACGTGGCGCTGGTGGATATTCAGCTGCCCGACAAGACTGGCCTGCAACTCCTCAAGCTCATGCGTGCAGAGAAACCCAAGCTCGCCATTCTGATGTTGAGCATGCATTCGGTCGAGGCCTATGCGTTACGCGCAATCAAGCACGGCGCAGCGGGATACCTCACCAAGGACATTTCCGCAGCCACCCTGGTTGCGGCTGTTCGCAAGGTGGCCTCAGGCGGCAAGCACGTCAGTCCTGAACTGGCAGAAAAACTGGTCAACTCTATCGGCAGAGGCGACGCGGCACCCCACGAAGCGTTATCCGACCGGGAACTTGAAGTACTGAAGCTCCTCGCTGCAGGCGAGAGAATTGTCCGCATCGCTCAGATACTGCACTTGAGCCCGAGTACCGTTACGACCTACCGGGCACGCATCCTGGAAAAAACAGGAATGGACAGCAATGCGAAACTGGCCCGCTATGCACTGGAAAACGGCCTGTTAACTTAGAATTCCCTGCCATTCGACACTACCGAGGCACTCAATCGTTTTCGGCATCCTTCACTATTGAATCGTTCTGGTTGAACTTCAGGTGCGGTTTAACAAACTGTGCAGGAATGATGCGCAGCACATGCCCGGCTTCGCCGWAGCGTCGCCCGTTTCAGCCTGCTTGTAGTGGAATCACTACAAGCTCTTGGCCGATATCACCACAAAGAAGTCCTGCTAACGTCGATAGTGGGGGCGGTTCCACTTAAGCATACTGACCTCTCTGCAAGATTTCGTCCGCTGAATGAAGTTGTCTTCGTCAGCGTCTTGCACTGCGATGTCAAAAAAGAGAGGTCAAGTCATGCAGGTCACCAACACAGAACCATTGACTGCACTGATACCAACCAGAGACTCAGGCCCTTTGCGCCTGTTTGTCATTGAGGACTCGAACGTCGTGCGAGCGCTGTGGTGCACGGTGTCACCGCGGATCGCGGGCCTGTCACTTGCCGGGGCATTCCACCGCTCATCAACCGCCATCGCCGCCATCCGGCGTGAACCACCCGATATCGTCTTGCTGGACGTCAACCTCGGCGACGGTAATGGCATGGAAGTATTGCGTGTGGTTGCAGCTGAGTATCCGCTGACAAAAGTCATCGTGGTCAGCAATCGCGCTGGTCCGAGACATTGGAAGTACTTTACAAAAGCGGGAGCCTACGCCTCCTACGACAAGATCCATGAACTTGCCGCCATGTGCCGCATGCTGGAGCGTTTAGCCAAGTCCCTGTTACCAGCCGCTCGAACCTTCTCACCTGCTTCAGGCTATGTATCAGGGCAAATTGCACGAGTCGGAAAAGACTCTGGAATCGATATTCGCAAGTTGAGCGCGTAGTGCGCGCTGCATTCATATTGAGTCAATGTTCTAACTGGAGGACATCATGATGATAGGTTATTGGTTGTGTGCGTTGCTGTGGGGTGTGGTGCTGCTGGAAGAGATCCAAAGCATGCCCCTTCAAGAATGGAAAGAAGAGGGTCTGAAAAAGGTTCTTTTGCTGCGCCGGACTAGAACCCGGACCGGTTACTTTATGGCGTTGATCGCGGGTGCCTTGTGCCTTTATAGCGAAATCGTGGTGGCGCCGGTCGACCAGAACATTTTCAATCCGGAGCTGATACTTGCCGTATGTGGTGGTCTTTGGGGTGCTTATCTTTCCGTAGTCAGTATCAAGGGGAAGCGATAGATACCTGTCTCCATGACTACTGCGGGTAATTGATATTTCACTATCGCCGGCCGGCAGGGAAACTCCCTCCGGTCAGGCGCTCACCTCAACATTTGAACAGCCGCAGCCTCGCTGGCAGCGGCTTCAGTTCACTGATTCCAGGTAAATCCGCATAGGTGGCGATTCGGGGCTGGCAGCGAACTTCGAAGCACGTCTGCGCGACTTCTTCGGCCATGTGCATTAGCCGTTCTCCAATCCCCTGACCACGCATCGACTTTTTTGGGCACGTCAGCCGACGTGACCGGTCACCTGGGCGCATAGCCTTGTCAGCTGTTCGGCCAGATCGATCACGCGGCGTGGTGCGTCGGGCCGCAGATGCAGCGCGATTTCCAGTGCCGCCAGCTCGGCGAAGGACTCGGCCACGCCCAACCGTCGGTGGCCGGGCAGTGCAAGTCGCGAGGGGAGCACGCTGACGCCGAGTCCATCGGCGACTGCTGAGCGGACGCTCGCGAGGCTTGCGCTGCTGTAGCCGATGCGCCAGCGTCGGCCGGCGCTCTCGAGCGCGTGGATCATTTCATCGCGGTACAAGCCGCCGACCGGAAACACCACCAGTGGCAGCGGGTCGCGCTCGTACGTCGGCTGGCTGAGGCTGTCGAACCAGGCGAGCGGTTCGGGCCAGGCGGCGTGCCCCACAAACTGCCCCGGGCGCTGTTTGATCAGCACCAAGTCGTAGTCGCCTGCACAAAACTGTTGCCATAGCGTGTTGCTGAGCCCACTGCTGATCTCAAGCCTTATCGCCGGGTGCGCGCGTGCGAAGGCGCCAAGCGTCGGCGTCAGCAAGTCTGACGCGAAGTCTTCTGGTACGCCGATGTGTACCTCGCCCTGTGCGTGGCCCTTGCGTAAATCCTCCACCACCTCTTCCATCAACCCCAGGAGCCGGCGCGCATAGCCGAGCAGGCGCTCGCCATCCTCGGTGGTGCCGACGTAGCGCCCGCTGCGGTTGACCAGCTCGCAGCCAAGTTGCTCCTCAAGTCGCTTCAACTGTTGGCTGATGGTCGACTGGCTCAGGTGCACGCGCTCACCGGCGCGGGTGAAGCTGCCGCTCTCTACCACCGCGACGAAACTCTTGAGCAGCAACGGATCGATCAGCGTTGAAGTCATTACATTCTCCACTAATTGTAATTCGAACATTTAATTTCCGAATGATAGCACCTGCTCTTAATCTTTAAGAACAGCCGCTGATGCGGCCTGTTGACCACCATCCTCAAGGTAAATGTGATGACCAGTGACGTGACGCTGATGCAGGAGATGCTGTCGAGCCCGCACCTGCACCGGCGGGAAAGGCGGGAGCGGTGGGAAAGAAGTGTGCGCCATGACTGACCGCGGATCGGCTTGCATCGCTACGGGCGTGTCGCGCGTAAGTGAAGTGTCACTGGCTGCACTGGTGCTCCTGGTGCTACTGGGCTTGAATTTGCGGCCATTCCTGACTTCGGTAGGGCCGGTGCTCGATCTGGTGCGTGCCGACATTGGCCTCGACTTTCGCGCCGCCGCGATGCTGACCACCTTGCCCTTCGTGCTGATGGGCCTGATTGCCTTCATCGGCATCGGTGTCGCACGTCGCTTCGGTGAGAGGCGGGCGCTGGCCGGCGCATTGTTGCTCTTGATGCTCGGTTGCGCGTCACGCGCCGTGGTCAAGGACGGAGCGCAGTTGATCATTGGCGCCGGAATCGCCGGCACCGGCGTGGCTGTGATCCAGGCCCTGATACCGGGTGTCGCCAAACGCTGGTTTCCTGAACGGATAGCGATGGTGATGGGGCTCTATTCGGCGGCATTGGTCGGCGGCGGGGCGCTGGGCTCGCTGGCAAGCACATGGCTGAATCCATATGGCGGCTGGAGGCTAGGGCTCTCCATTTGGGCATTGCCAGCGCTTGCCGTGTTCTTGCTGTGGCTGGTGTGTGCGCCACGCACTGCGCCGATAGCCGCTGGCGGACCTGCACCGGTCTTGACCGGCAGCTTCTTCAAGAATCCGCGTGCGTGGCAGTTGGCCGCCTACTTTGGACTCACCAACAGCGGCTACTCCAGCCTGGTGGCCTGGCTGCCGTCCTTCTACCAGCAGCAGAACATGGGGCTGCAGGCCTCGGGCAATTTGCTCGCGTGGTTGGCGATGTTCCAGGCGACGGCGGCGTTCGCGATGCCGATGCTCGCCCGCCGCAGCATTGACCGGCGCGCTGCCTTGTGGCTGACGATAGCGCTGCAGGCCGCGGGTTTCGCCGGCTTTGCGCTTGCCCCCAACGCAGCGCCGTGGTTGTGGGTTGCACTGGCCGGGTTCGGCCTCGGCGGGTTCTTTTCGCTCAGCCTGATTGTCAGCCTCGACCACTTGTCCGGCGCGCAAGCGGCCGGCACCTTGGCGGCCTTCGTTCAGGGTATCGGTTTCTTGCTCGCATCGAGTGCTCCCTGGTTGATCGGCTGGCTGCGCGACTCCGGCGGGAGTTTCATCACCGGCTGGTGGTTGCACATCGGGGTGCTCGCAGCGATGGCGGTGCTGACAGTCAAGTTCTCCCCGGCGAGCTACCGATACAGCATGCAAGCGTTGTGACCGAGGTTAAAAAATACAAAAACCCTAAACAGAACTGGCCACTTTTAAGGTTCTTTCACTGGTTTAAGCATGGGCACGGCCCCTTGTAGGAGCAGCCGGTCGACGCTCGATTGCTGGCGATGGTCGTTAACGATAACGCGTATGAACTGAATGAACGCGGCGCACTTGAGTCCATCGCCAGCAGGCTGGCTCCTACAGTTTCCYAGGAATGCGTGAAGAACCACTTTTAAACCCCAGTACCACTGTGCCTACGGAGATTGATATGAAGAAGTTAGCAGTTTCAGTTGTTCTCGCCTTGGCTGCCAGCGGCGTATACGCGAAAGACTTGCAAGTCATTCGCTTCGGCGTTGACCCCACTTACGCCCCGTTCGAGTCGAAGGCGCCCGATGGCACGCTCGTGGGCTTCGATATCGATCTTGGCAACGCGATCTGCGAAAAGCTGAAGGTCAAATGTGTATGGGTCGAGAACTCCTTCGACGGCATCATCCCGGCGCTGAAAGCCAAGAAGTTCGACGGCATTCTTTCTTCCATGAGCGTGACCGAGAAACGTCAGGCGCAGATCGCCTTTTCCGACAAGATCAGTAATGTCCTGCCGCGTCTCCTTGCGAAAAAAGGCTCGGATCTCCTGCCAACGCCCGAATCCCTTCAAGGCAAGCGGGTAGGGATCGAGCAGGGCTCCACCTCGGAAACCTATGCCCGGGCTTATTGGGCGCCCAAGGGCGTCACTGTCATGACCTACCAGAACCAGGACATGGTTTACCAGGATCTGATGGCCGGCCGCCTGGATGCAGCGCTGCAGTCGTCGGTCCAGGCCGACCTGGGCTTTCTGAAAACCGCGAACGGACGTGATTTCGCCTTTGCCGGCCCGGAGTTGCGCGACCCGAAAACCCTCGGCGTGGGTGCGGGCATTGGTTTGCGCAAGGAAGACAATGAACTTCGCGAACAGATCAATGGTGCGCTTGCCGAGATCATCAAGGACGGAACTTACCAGACGATCTCCGATAAATACTTCTCCTTTGATGTGTACAACTGATTGATTGCAAGTTGCGGGCAGTCAGCATTCAAAAACAAGAACAACACAACTGAACAAGATAGGCAGCATCGGCTGGACTATCGAACTCAAGGAGAATGCAATGTCCTTGGTAGACTATGGGCCGCTGATCGCAAGTGGCACCTGGATGACACTGAAGCTGGCCATGTTATCGCTGCTGACCGCAGTACTGATTGGTCTGGCAGGCGCCAGTTCCAAGTTGTCAGGCAATCGGTGGCTGCGCAATGTCGCCACCCTCTATACCACGCTGATACGCAGTGTTCCGGATCTGGTGACCATGCTGTTGCTGTTCTACAGCATTCAGATCGTCCTCAATCAGGTCACCGAAGGGCTGGGAATTGATCAGATCGATATCGATCCCTTTCTTGCCGGTGTTGCGACGCTGGGGTTTATCTACGGCGCCTACTTTACCGAAACCTTTCGCGGTGCTTTCCAGGCGGTTCCGCGCGGTCAGACAGAGGCAGCCATGGCTTATGGCCTGAGCCCATGGCAGGCGTTCTATCGGATTCTGTTCCCGCAAATGATGCGTTTTGCCTTGCCTGGAATTGCCAACAATTGGCAGGTCATGATCAAGGCGACCGCGCTGGTGTCCATCATCGGTCTGTCCGATATCGTCAGGGCCACCCAGGATGCCGGGAAGAGCTCCATGCAGCTGTTTTACTTCACCGTGATCGGTGCACTGATTTATCTCTTCATTACCACGGTCTCGAACGGCGTCTTGATATGGCTTAAGCATCATTACTCCGTCGGCGTTCGGGAGGCTCAACTGTGATCGATATCATCCAGGAATACTGGCAAGCGTATTTGTGGTCGGACGGCGCCAGCTTTTCCGGCCTGGCAATCACCTTGTGGCTGCTGGTGCTGTCGATCGCGATCGGATTCGTACTGTCGGTGCCGCTGGCCGTGGCCCGGGTGTCAAGAAATCGGTTCGTGCGGCTTCCGGTCTGGTTTTACACCTATGTGTTTCGCGGCACGCCACTCTATATACAACTGTTGATCATCTACACCGGTGTCTACAGCCTGAGCGTGGTGCGCGAGCACGAGTTCCTCGACATGTTCTTTCGCGAGGGCTTCAACTGCACGGTGCTGGCGTTCGCGCTCAATACCTGTGCCTACACCACGGAAGTCTTCGCGGGCGCGATCAGGTCGGTGCCCTACGGCGAGGTCGAGGCGGCCCGGGCCTTCGGCATGTCGAAGTTCACCCTGTACCGCCGCATCATCCTGCCCTCGGCGCTGCGTCGCGCACTGCCGTACTACAGCAACGAAGTGATCATGATGCTGCATTCAACCTCGGTGGCGTTTACCGCCACGGTTCCCGACATCCTGAAGGTTGCCCGCGACGTCAACTCCGCGACCTATGCGTCGTTCGAGGCTTTCTTCATCGCTGCACTGTTGTACGCGGTGATTGCGCTGTCGCTTGTCTGGCTATTTCGTCGCGGTGAAACCCGCTGGCTGGCCTTCCTGAAACCCCAGGCCGCCTGAAGGCCGCATACGCAGGGTCAAAACCATGTACAAACTGACCGTAGACGATCTGTACAAGAACTATGGCAACCACGAGGTGCTCAAGGGCGTGTCGATCAAGGCCAAGGCAGGCGATGTGATCAGCATCATCGGCTCCTCGGGTTCCGGCAAGAGCACCTTCTTGCGTTGCATCAACTTCCTCGAGCAACCGTGCGCCGGGCGAATCACGGTGAACGCCGAGGAAATCCGCACCGAGAAGGACAAGTACGGTGGGCTGCGCGTGGCCAACCAGAAGCAGCTGCAAAGCATGCGCACCAAGCTGGCCATGGTGTTTCAGCACTTCAACCTGTGGGCGCACATGTCAGTGCTGGAAAACGTTATCGAGGCGCCGATGCATGCGCTCGGCCTCAGCCGCGATGAGGCGGTGGCCCGCGCACGCAAGTACCTGGCCAAAGTCGGCCTGCCGGCCAGCATGGAGGCAAAGTACCCGTCGCACCTGTCCGGCGGCCAGCAGCAGCGTGTGGCGATCGCCCGGGCCCTGGCGATGGAACCGCAAGTGATGTTGTTCGACGAGCCGACCTCGGCGCTCGATCCCGAACTGGTCGGCGAGGTGCTGAAGGTGATGCAGGCCCTGGCCGAAGAGGGGCGGACCATGGTGGTGGTGACGCACGAGATGGCCTTTGCCCGCGAGGTGTCCAACCACGTGATCTTCCTGCACCAGGGCAAAATCGAGGAAGAGGGCCACCCGGAGCAACTGTTCAAGCACACCAAAAGTGAGCGCCTCAAGCAGTTCCTTGCCGGCAACTTGAAGTAGCTCTTCTGGTGATTCAGTAAACAGTGCCCCTGTTGGCTATCCGGCGACAGGGGCTCGCTCAAAAAGTGATGAGGCTCCAATGATCCAATCGTTCTGGTTGCGTAATGTCCGCCCCTATGGCGGCGAAATTGAAGACATACAGATTGTTGAGGGTCGTATCGGCGATCGTCAGCCTGCCAGTGGCAATCCAGTCGCTGAGCCTGACCTTGACGGGCAAGGTCAGTTACTCGTTCCGTCGCTGGTGGAAAGCCACATCCATCTGGACAAGACCCTGTGGGGCCAACCATGGCGGCCCCACAGTGCAGGCCCGACGCTAAAAGCGCGCATCGCCAATGAGCGGCAGATCCTGCGCGAGCTCGAATCACCCATTGCAGAGCGGGCGGGTGCCCTGCTGGAGCAATGCATCGCTCGCGGCTCGCTGATGTTGCGCTGTCATGTGGACGCCGATCCCGAATTGGGCATCGAGCATGTGCAAGCCATGCTGGAGCTGCGCGAGCGCTACGCCGACCTGGTTGATATCGAGTTCGTCACCTTCCCTCAGGTTGGCCTGGTCAACCGCCCCGGGGTCGAGGCATTGATGCGAGAAGCCCTGGAGCTGGGCGTCGAGGTAGTAGGGGGGTTGGACCCCTGCGGCATAGACAATGATCCCGTCGCGCACCTCTCGATCCTGTTCGAACTCGCGGACAGGTTTGACCGCGGTATCGATATCCACCTGCATGACGGTGGTGAGCTGGGGCTCTGGCAGATTGCCCGGATCATTGATTTCACCGAGCGCTATCAGCGTCAGGGGCGAGTCATGATCAGCCATGCCTTTTGCCTGGGCATGAAAAACTGGGCCCAGGTGCTGCCGTTGGCTGAACGCCTGGCGGCCAACCGGATTTCACTCATGACCACGGCGCCCTCCGATATCGCCATACCACCCTTTACTGAACTGCTCTCTGCGGGGGTGAACGTCTGCCTCGGTTCGGATGGCATTCGGGACGCATGGACCCCGATGGGCAATGGCGACATGCTTGAACGCGCGATGCTGCTCGCATTGCGCTGTGGCATGAGAACCGACCCTGAAATTTGCACGGCGTTCGAAGCCGCTGCCGGCAATGGCGCCCGGGCACTTGGGCGAACTGATTACGGATTGGCGACGGGGCAGGCAGCCAACTTGTTGTTGCTGCCTGCGCAGACTCTGAGTGAAGCCGTCGTGGCGCGTCCGCTGGCGCGGACGGTGATCAGCCGCGGCATCGTCGTGGCGAAAAATGGCAGCCTGCTGCGGAGCCGCTTGTGACTCAACATACTCTCGACAAAGTAGACCTGCTGATCGAGCACGGCGTGGTCATCACCGTGGACGAGCAACGGCGCGTCATCAACGACGGCGCCGTGGCCGTGCTCGGCAACCGCATCGTCGCGGTGGGGCGCACGGATGAACTGCGGGCTCGCTTCACGGCTGAAAAAGTCATCGATGCACGCAACAAGGCGGTGCTCCCAGGCTTGATCGACAGCCACGCCCATGCTGGCCACGCCATGCTGAAAACCATCGGCGGCGGGGAGGGCGATGCCTGGATGGAGGCTTGCCAGACCATCTACACCTCGGCCTCCGGAGTCGAGTTCTGGGAGGTCGAGGCCAGGTTGTCGGCGCTGGAACGGCTCAAATGCGGCACCACCACCGGTGTGTCGCTATTGGGTGGAGGCGATTCGATCATGCGGGTCGACGACCCGGTGTACGCGCAACGCCACGCCCAGGCTATCGCCGAAATCGGTACCCGCTCGGTGGTGGCCGTCGGGCCATCGCGGCCTCCAGCGCCGCACACCTACCTGGACTGGTCGACCGAACCACCCACTCGGCGCGACGTCAATTTCGAGACCATGTTCGAGGTCTGCGAAGAAATCGCCAGGAGCTGCGACGGTATGGGGAACGGCCGGGTGCGCATTGCCATCACGTTGCCGGTGTATGCGCCACAATACGAGCCCGGCCATCGGCAGCTGGCGCCTCTGTTCCGCCAGCAAGCCCAGGATTACCTGGCTCTGGCCCACCGCTATGGCCTTACGTTCACCCAGGATGGCCACCGCGCCGGTACGCTGGCGCTGGCCCACCGCGAACTGGGCCTGCTCGGCCCGACATCCTTCATGTCGCACTGCATTGACCTGACCCCTGAAGACATCGCCCTGTGCCGCGAGACACAGACCAAGATCGTGCACAACCCGAGCGCCATCATGTCGATCCTGGGTCGCTGCCCGGTACCGGAACTGATCGAGGCCAATGTAACCGTCGCCCTCGGCTCCGACGGCGCCGCCCCAGACCGCGGTTACGACATGTTCCGCCACATGTTCCAGTGCATGCACTACCACCGCCGCCATTTCCGCGACCCGGACATCCTGCCGCAGGGCAAAGTGCTGGAAATGGTCACTATCGACGCCGCCAGGGCACTGTCGATGGAACATGAGATCGGCTCGCTGGAAGTCGGCAAGAAAGCCGACATCATTCTGATCGACCTGTTCAAACCGCACCTGATGCCGATGAACATGCCGGTCCACCGTATCACTTGCTTCGCCAACGGCGGGGACGTGTGTACCACCATCGTCGATGGCAGGATCCTGATGGAAGACTACGTCGTACACACCGTCGATGAGGCTGCTGTGCTGGCCGCGGTGCAAGAGGAGTCGGAACGCATGCTGGACCGTAGTGGCTTGCGCCATCTGACAGAAGAATCGAAAAACCTCTGGCGGGCGGCACGGTATTACGCGGAAGGTTGAGTAACACGGCCGAAAATGCCGGAACGAGCGGTTGTCGTGCCAGTCAACATAGGGTGTCCTCGACGCAGGTTTGCCAACCCCTTCCGGTCTAAAGGGCAGCTTTTTAACTGGTTGCAGCCTGTCACGAGGTCTGCTTTCGGCTATCGGCGGCAGTACCGTGTTTGCCCTGCGCTCGCTGGACGTTGCCAACCTCGCCACCCGCGAAGAGCATCTGGCGAGCGGGGCGCGGTTACTGGCCGATCAACTGAGCACTTTTCACGGCACGTTGCGTGAAGGTACCCAGCGCCTTAGCGGCCAGTTCGAGAAACGCTTCAGTGCCGGGTTGAGCGTGCATCCGGAAAGCCGGTGGCGGTGACTGCCAAAGAGCTGGAGAAGCTTGCGGCGGATTTGCGGCATGAGGTTGACCGGTTTCGCTGAGTCGTTGCCGAGATTGCCATCGCGAGCAGGCTCGCTCCCACAGTTGATCTCGAATGTTCACAAAACCTGTGCTCACCTTCGATCTAATGTGGGAGCGAGCCTGCTCGCGATGGCATCGACTCAATTTTCCGGTTTGTCCCAAATCTTTCTTGGCATTTGCCGGCGTTGTGTCGCTTTTTAAGCTTGCTGAAACGATTCATCAAGTCTATAAAAATGGCACAACTCCAAGAAAGGCTGCTGCCATGACCCCGCTCAAACTCTTTGTTGCCCTCAGCGCACTGTCCGCTGCCTCCCACGCCATGGCCTGGGATTACGTTCTGCTCGACACCGACAAAGCCGCCCGGAACTGGCAGATCACCAGCCAGCAACTCGGCATAAAAACCGACAAACCCTTCAGCGTTACCCTGCGCACCTTGCACGGCGGTCGGCAGGAGGGCGTCAGCATCGTCGACATCGATAACGGCACGATGAAACTCTCGGTAGTGCCGACTCGCGGAATGAACGTCTTGCAGGCCTCGGTCGGCAATGTGCGCATGGGCTGGGATTCGCCGGTCAAGGAAGTGGTCAATCCGTCCTTCATCGAACTCAATGGCCGCGGTGGTCTGGGCTGGCTGGAAGGTTTCAATGAGCTGGTCACCCGCTGCGGATACGAATGGGTCGGCCACCCCGGTGTCGACAACGGCGAACTGCTGACCCTGCACGGTCGGGCCGCCAACATTCCTGCGAACAAAGTCACCCTGCACATCGATGAAACACCACCGCACGCCATCACCCTGCGCGGCGAACTGAAAGAGCAGGCGTTCAAGAAGGTCGACTTCTCCGTCGCGACCGAACTGGTCACCGAACCCGGCAGCGTAGTGTTCGCCCTCAACGACACCCTGACCAACAACGGCGACTATCCGAAGGAATACCAGGCGCTGTATCACAGTAACTTCAGCACCCCGTTCCTGGAGCAGGGCGCTCGTTTCGCCGCGCCGGTGAAACAGGTGTCGCCGTTCAACGACAAGGCCAAGGGCGATCTGCCCGACTGGCAAACCTACCGCGCACCGACCAAGGACTACGACGAAACGGTTTACAACGTGGTGCCGTATGCCGATGCCAAGGGCGATACGTTGACCGTGTTGCACAACAGGGCCGGCAGCCTGGGTGTTTCGGTCGGCTTCAACACTCAGACACTGCCCGTGTTTTCCCTGTGGAAAAACACCGATACCCAAGGTCAGGGCTATGTCACGGGGCTGGAGCCGGGGACAAGTTTTTCCTACAACCGCCGTTATCAGCGGCCACTGAACCTGGTACCGACAATTGGGCCCAAGGAACACAAGCAGTTCCGCATCAGCTACAGCTTGTTGGCGGATAAGGCGGCTGTGGATAAGGCCTTGAAGCAGGTGAGCGAGATTCAGGGTGGGCGGGAGACTGAGGTGCGGCAGACGCCGTTGGTTGATCTGACCAAGGGGTGACACCGGCAAGAGCATTGTCGGCCGATATTGCAGCGCCTCGGCCAAATGTTCGCGTCTGATCCCGTCGGCTTGTTCAAGGTCCGCCAGCGTGCGAGCAATCAGGCCTGCGCCTCGCCTGGGAACGCCGGCAGCCCGTACGTCAACGCAAGTTCCAAGGCCGGTTACAAGGGGTATAACTATCAGAACAAAAGGCGGGTCACCCGGAATAGGCCCTCCAAAGGCAGCGCCCGGGCCAGACGCCCCAGGCCTGATCGGCCGCCTGCGGCGCGGCGCGGAGCGATGTGATGAGTTCCAGAGCATGGCGATGGGCTCGCAAGAGCCTTCTTGGCTGCATCGAGCTGGCCTTGCTGGTCGCTCCACTGTGCGCCAGCGCCATGTTCAAGTGCCAAGCCAGGGACGGAGCCATCAGCTACACCAGCCAAGCCATCGCCAGCGCCCGCTGCACTCGCCTGAATGGCATGGCGGGCGCCGGTGTCGGCGCCAAGGCAATGGCCCTGCCACGGCTTGTGCGGGACGACGACCCAGACGCGGTGCAGATTCGGGTGTTCACCTTCATCCACAGGGGTATTCGTCAATATGTGAGCCGGCGCCCCGTCGGGATCTCCGCACGGGTCGATGTCCTTGAGCTCTATTACATCAAGGGCTGCTATCTGTGCATGGCGCCGAAGGATTTCAAGGTCGCCTCACTGCGTCTGGATACCCATTCCTATCGGCGGGAGATCGAAGCCGCTTCGGGTCATTATGGTGTCGACAGGGCGCTGGTCCGCGCAGTGATACATGCCGAATCGGCGTTTCGCCCCAACGTCATTTCCGAAGCCGGCGCCCAGGGGCTGATGCAGTTGATGCCCGCCACCGCCGAGCGCTTCGCCGTGGACGATCCGTTCGACGCACGACAGAACATTCGTGGCGGCGTGCGCTACCTGGCCTGGCTGCTCAAGCGCTTCAATGGCAACCAGATGCTGGCGTTGGCAGGTTACAACGCCGGTGAAGCGTCTGTGGTCGAGTACAACGGGGTGCCTCCCTACGCCGAGACGCAATCCTACGTTACCCTCGTGCAGTCCTTGACCGAACGCTATCGCAACCATCGCTAGTACCGTAGGGCGCATAACCCGGAACAGGTAATACGCCGGCCCCGCCACTGCGGATAACTCTGGCGCGTTATCCGCCGGCTGGTTTTCGCCTCATTCATATGGGTGGCTATAAGATACTGCGGAGCACGCTCACTGCCTTACTTCATGCTAACAAAAGGAAGGCATCACACCGTGGGAACCGTTCCACCATCGATGACGTATTCAGTACCAGTAATGGAGCTTGCAAGCGGCGAGACGAGGAATGCGATGAGATCGGCTACTTCCCTTGGTTTAGCGGGACGTCCGATCGGGATGCCTCCCAGTGAGCCCATTACGACTTGGCGGCCACCCTCATAATCTGTGCCGTTCTGCCTTGCAATCTCCTCTACAAAGGCGACTGATGCCTGCGTCTCCACCCATCCCGGTGAAACCCTGACTACGCGCACGCCCTTGGGGCTGACCTCTTTGGAAAGACCCTTGCTGTAGTTCGAAAGCGCTGCCTTGGCAGCGGCATACGCCAGGGTGGATTCAGGTAGCGGCAGCTGATTCTGGATAGAAGTGACATGGATGATGACGCCCGAACCCTGCTTGAGCAGCATGGGCAGTAGTGCTCGGTCGAGGCGAACTGCCGAGAGCAGGTTCAGGTCCAGAGCCCGCTGCCATTCCTGGTCATCGAGCATCGCGTAGCCACCGGCGGGAGCCGATGATCTACCTGCGACATGAACGATGATATCGAGCCCGCCGAGACGATCATGGACGGCATCGAAGACGCTGGCACAACCCTCGGTGGTGGTGATGTCCGCCGCGACGAAGAGGTCCTCGGGAAGGTGCTCGGGACGCGAGCGCGCAGCTGTCAGGACTTTTGCGCCAGCCTCGCGAAGTCGGGAGACGACGGCTTCTCCAATGCCTTTGGTTCCGCCGGTGACCAGCGCCCGGAGACCTTCGAGTTCCAGTGCGATGCTCATCAGCGAATCTCCAGGGATGCGATCTTGTCGTCGACGAGTACAACGGTGTAAGTGAGCTCGACAGGGCTGCCAGGGAAGTTCCCCGTAAGCCGAGCGAGCAGGGTCACGGTCTGTCCTTCCTGCGAGCTGCTCAATGGTTCGATGCTGTATTGATACTTGGCCTGCGAAGCTTGCTTCCAGGACTTGATGGCCTCCAACCCCTTGTACGTCTGGCCTTCGTCGCGCACGGTGGCATCTTTGGCGAAGCAGCGCTCCAACACCTCGGTGTCAGTAATCTTTTCGGCCGCAAGGTAGCTGGCGAGCGGTTCAGGCAATTCGATTTTCATGGCGATTTCACCTCACGGATGTAAGGATTTCTTCATCCACATGTTCGCTTTCGGCCATACCCGATGGCAAGAACCCACGAAAAAGTAAGCCAGGGAAATATGAGAAAAATCTATACGCCCTCTACTGCGGCTAGCGAAGTAGAAGCAGTGTTCAAGCAACTCGAAGGCCGCTGGAAATTGGTGATCCTGTTCCACCTCTTCGGTGGTCAGGTGCAACGCTTTTCCGAGCTGGAAAAGCTAATCCCCGAGATATCCCAAAAGATGCTCGCCCAGCAGTTACGCCAGTTGGAAGCGGATGGCATCGTGCATCGCACTGTCTATCCGCAAGTACCGCCTAAAGTGGAATATCGCATGACAGAGTGGGGCCAGGCGCTGTGTCCGGCATTGGATGCACTATTGCAATGGGCGGAACTCAGGGAGACGCTCAATCCAGATGCTTGAGCTCCCAGGTTTCGCAGCCTCACATGAGAGGCTGCTATTGGCTTTTGCTGCCGTTCATGGAGGGCGAGTATTGGTGGATTTCTGCCTTCCACGACCGGTTGAAACCAACCCTTCTCGGCCGTTCGGCTTGACCAGACCGAACGACGGCAATGGCACCGACAAGCGGCCGCTCGCCGCTAATCGCTCGGGCGACTACTGCCAACATGAAATGTGAAAACAAGGCTACTGACGAGACTGAGTGTTCCTCCGGATAAGCGCCGCACGAATGCACAAACCCAAGGGAGAAGGGACATACATTTGCACAACCTCTAGCGGCAAAGAAAGCGCTCTCTGAACGTCTTTACGTGGAGCGTCGCGAGTGCACGTGCGCCTCCAGCAACTGCTTGCGCCGAACCTCGCCTTGACGCTCGAACATCCAGCCGGGGTACTCGGCCGGCAGGCGGCTCACTTCGTCCAGGACCGCAAGCTCGTCGGCGCTCAGCATTACGTTTGTGGCCGCGAGATTGTCGGCGAGCTGTTCGGGCCGCCTGGCACCGACGATCACGCTGGTGACCTGCGGTTGGTGCAGCAACCAGGCCAGCGCCACTTGGGCGACCGAAACGCTATGCGCTTGTGCGATCAGGCGCATAGCGTCGATGCAGTTGTAGGCCCGATCGCGGTTCACCGGCGGGAAATCGAACGTGGTGCGGCGGCTGCCTTCCTCGCCTCGCTGCTCACGCGTGTACTTGCCGCTGAGCAGGCCGCCGGCCAGCGGGCTCCACACCATCAAGCCGACACCTTCGCTCTTCAGCATCGGGATCAACTCGCGTTCGAGGTCGCGCCCGGCAACGGTGTAGTACGCCTGCAGCGACTCGAAGCGCGACAGGCCCAGCCGTTCGGCGATGCCCAGCGCCTTGGCGATCTGCCAGGCCGCCCAGTTCGATACGCCGACGTAACGGACATGGCCGTGGCGCACTAACTGGTCGAGCGCGCGGACGGTTTCCTCGATGGGCGTGGCCGGGTCGAAGCCGTGAATCTGGTACAGGTCGATGTGGTCGAGTTGCAGCCTCTTCAGGCTGGCCTGGACGCCGTCGAGGATGTGGCCGCGCGACGCGCCGCGGGAGTTCGGTCCGGGCCCGGTTTCATTGAAGACCTTGGTTGCGACGACCACGTTCTCACGTGGCACCTTCAGGTTCTTCAGCGCCTGGCCGATGATCTGCTCCGACACACCCCCCGCGTAGGCGTCGGCGGTGTCGATGAAGTTGATGCCGGCGTCGATCGCCTGGCCCACAAGGCGTTCGGCGTCGGACTGCTGCAGGTCACCGATCTGGTTCCCGATGACGCCGCTGCCACCGAAGGTCATGGTGCCCAGGCAGAGTTCGGAAACAAACAGGCCAGTGCGGCCGAGTGTGCGTTGCTTCATGTCAATTTCCTTCGAGAGTTGTCAGGACGACGCGACTGGCGCGGGCTGCCGAGCAGGGGGGCGAAATGATCAGGGCGAGCACGGTCACGATTGGTCTTCATGCCGTCTGCCTGTCGTGAGTCGATGACGTGAACTCTAGGTGGAGGAGCACTGATTGACTATACTACTGAAACGACATGGGCTCATAAGGATAGCTAATCAATGGCACGATACGACGACTTGGCGGCGTTCGCAGCCGTCGTGCGCGTTGGCAGCTTCACGCGCGCTGCTGCGCAGATGGGCGTGACGCAGTCCGCACTGAGTCAGACCGTTCGCGCGCTGGAGCGCAAGCTTGATCTGAAGTTGCTCAACCGAACCACGCGCAGCGTGTCGCCCACCGAGGCGGGGGAGCGGCTCTACTTGACTGTCGGCCCGCGCTTCGCGGAAATCGAAGCCGAGCTGGCAGTGCTGGGCGAGCTACGAGGGAAGCCGGCCGGCACCGTCCGCATCACTGCGACCGAGCATGCGGTGCGCACGCTGCTCTGGCCCAGGCYGCAGCCGTGGCTACCGCAGTACCCCGATATCAAGGTGGAGATCAGCAGCGACAACCGCTTCATCGACATCGTGGCGGAGCGCTTCGACATCGGTGTGCGTCTGGGCGGCGATGTGGCCAAAGACATGATCGCGATGCGCATTGCGCCGGACATGCGCCTGGTTGTGGTCGCAAGCCCCGACTATTTCGAGCGCCATCCTCGGCCCCRTACTCCGCAGGATCTCACCGAGCATGATTGCCTCTGCCAACGCCTGCCTTCCCACGGCGGTCTGCTGCCATGGGAGTTCAAGCGGCGCGGCAAGACCATCCATGTGCACGTCACGGGGCGGCTGGTGTTCAATTCGAGAGACATGGTCGTCGCGGCGGCGTTGGCCGGACACGGGATGGCGTGGGTTCCCGACGATGCCGTCGGTGAGCACATTGCCGCAGGACACCTCGTCTCGGTTCTGGATGATTGGTCGCAGACCCTCCCCGGATACCACCTGTACTACGCCAGCCGTAGTTCGTCTCCTGCATTGGCCCTCATTGTCGAAGCCTTGCGTCAAGTGCAGGGGCAGTGACGCTATCGTCTGCTTCGCCAACTGCGAAGGACTCCTACGGGGCGGCAGCGCGGGCTGAATGCACTGCATAGCAGTTCTTCGCGGCGCAAGGCTGAAGGACCGCTTCAGCTCGGGAACGGAAATCCGGATTTGCGAGTTGGGTGGCCGCTGTTCGGCCAATTCGGTCATTTGTCTACCATTGGTCGACTGACCGAAACAGGCTGTTTTCTGCCTCTGACGTGGGGCTGCGTGCGACCCATAGCCGACGCTCACCGAATGAATGACTCAATTGGAGGCCAGACGGTTACATAGCATCGCATTGAACATCACCCTTAAAGGGCGATGGCTACGATCCTGCTCAGAAACGCCATGCCATACCATGTCTGACGGCAGGCAAACTACTGAGCTGCTAGTGTTAGTCAGCACGCCGTCAAAGTCTCAGCAGTCTCATGGGGCATCCGGCGCTATGCCTACGCTGTTGTTCATCGGCGGCGGGGTAATCCAAGGTGTTTCAAACCGATCGAATGGTTCTGAACCGAGGAGAAAATCATGGCGAAGGTACTTGTTCTCTATTACTCAATGTACGGTCACCTCGAAACGATGGCTGGCGCAGTGGCCGAAGGCGCACGATCCGTACCCGGCACCGACGTGACGCTCAAGCGTGTCGCCGAAACCATCCCGGCCGAACAGGCAGCTGCCATCGGCGTCAAACTCGACCAGAAGGCACCGGTGGCGACACCTGACGAACTGGCGAATTACGACGCCATCATCTTTGGCACACCGACGCGTTTTGGCAATATGGCAGGACAGATGCGTACATTTCTCGACCAGACCGGCGGACTGTGGATGAGTGGTGCTCTCGTTGGGAAGATCGGCAGCGTTTTTGCTTCGACGGGAACCCAACATGGTGGCCAGGAAACCACTATTACGTCGTTCCACAGCACACTCCTGCATCAGGGGATGGTCATCGTGGGTGTGCCTTATTCCTGTGCAGGGCTGACCAACATGAGCGAGATCACCGGCGGTACGCCCTATGGCGCGACCACCCTGGCAGGTGCCGACGGAAAACGACAACCGTCACAGAATGAACTGGATATTGCGCGCTTCCAGGGTAAGCACGTCGCTGAGCTTGCAATAAAGCTCGCGGGTTAATCTGTGATGGACTAGCACTTTCAAATGATTGGTGCGACGGTTGGCAAACAAAAAAGCACACAGCGCGGCTGCGCTGCACCAGACGCCGTGACCACCTGCGCTATCGCGGTGTCGGTGCCGGCGCGCAAGTCCGTGGAGTTGGTGGCGCGACCGATGAGGTCACGCTGGAGGCCGCGGTACAGAACCTCCGGCGTCTGACCAAACTTGCATCTCAAGGGCCGCCTGCTACGGGACAGGTGTGCCTGCACGAAGCAAAAAACCTCAAACCAACCCAATAACAGAGCAGCAAAGGTCAACGAAGGGCCGAGAAACCACTCAATGTGGTGAGTAGATTCTATGGTGGTGGTCTTGCCTGAGTTCAGGCGAGCTGAAAATCCGACTTTTTCAACAGATTCGGCCGATTTCTGCCTTCCCCGATCGGCTGAAACCGACCCATTGCAGGCGGTTCAGAAATATCTATGGAAACGGTGGCGATTCAGGCATCCGAAACATATCGTAATGTGTCGAGGTTGTAAGAGGAAACCACATACCTTGGTTAACCGGGCTCATGCCCCCGGCTTTCCTGTTCCGTGAAACAACCGACCCACACCCATCACCTGTTTTTGAGCCATCCTGCACCATAAACCTATCGCTCGGACATTTTGGTTTCTCGATGCCAGAGCGTCGGAAAAAGCTCGTGCTCCATAGGTACATCTGATGCCAGAGCATCTTTAAGCCCTGGAAAGTCGGGTGAGGTGGCCCAAGGTCTCGGCGCATGCCGCACGTCATCGCCTATGACCCTCACTGAAAACGCGCGGCGACGGTTATGCCCGCCCACGCCAGCAGAGGCATGCAAGGTCAACATGTTGAAACACACCATGTCCCCCGGCGACAACGTCCATCCGAGAATGGGAAAGTCCTCGCGATGGCTTTCAATATCCGGTAGCTCGCCTAGTGTTCCCTCGGAGAACCATTTGGCCTGGCTGTCCATGAAGGACCGAGGCATCAACCAGGGGCCCTTGTGTGAGCCGGCGATGAATTCGAGGGTCGATTCCCTGGGCACGGGGTCAACTGGAATCCAGAAACTCACGGTGTCTGAACCCGTGATGTTGTAGTAAGGCTGGTCCTGGTGCCAAGGCGTGCGTTGGCGCGTATTGGGCTCTTTCACCAGCAAGTGATCATGGTGCAGGCGCACCTGTTGGCTGTTCAGCAGGGCGGCCGCGATGGGGGCGATGGCGGAGTTGAAGATGAAGTCGCGATAGTGTGCATTCTCTTGCCAGTTACAAAAGTCCTCGAAGAACCATCCAGGATCCGTTGGGCTGCTCGCCACTTTTGCGCGAGGGCTGGGATGGGCAAGGTTGCGCTCGATGCCTTGCGTCAGTTCGCTGATTTGCTGCGCAGTAAACGCATTACGGATACACACTGCACCATCAGTTTGAAAGGCACGCACAGTCTCGTCGCTGACGGGGAAGGCAAAACGAGATTTACCGCGTTGTGTCATTTCGTTCATGGGGATTGCCTCATTCGCCGTAAATATCGAAGTTGAAGTACTGCTTCGCGATCTGGTCGTACTGGCCTGATTGGCGAATGCTGGCAATGGCCGTGTTCAGCTGCTCTCTGAGACCAGGCTCGTTTTTTCGGACACCGATAGCAACGCCATCGCCAATGATGCTTTTGTCGGTGATGGGCTCACCGGCGAAGGCAAAGCCTTGGCCCTGAGGCTTTTGCAGTAATCCGATGTCGGCTTGTACCGAGGCCTGGAATGAGGCATCCAGGCGTCCGGTGATGAGGTCTGAAAACACCTGGTCCTGGGTTTGGTAGGAAAGGATATCGACGCCTTGGCGGCCCCATTGCGACTTGGCATAACTTTCATGTAGCGAGCCTTGAACCACCCCAACCGACTTGCCTTTCAATGATTCTGCCGTCGGCAGCAATCCGGTGTCTTTTTTAGCAACGAGAGAAGACGGCGCGGTGTAGATTTTGTGGCTGAAATCGACCTGCTGGCGACGTGCCTCGGTGGCGCTGAATGCAGACAGGATGGCGTCAAATTTCTTCGCCTTTAACGCCGGGATCATGCCGTCGAAGGTCTGCTCGACCCAAATACACTTGACCCGCAACTCGGCACATAGGGCATTGCCCAGGTCGATATCAAAACCACTCAATGAACCATCTGGCTGCTTTTGCTCGAAAGGTGGGTAGCTAGGGTCGACGCCGAATTTGATCACCGGTTCTGCCTGCGATAGCGGGGTGATGATCAACCCGAACAGCAGGGTGATGTATTGAAATTTGCATAGTTGCATGATGACCTCGTTTTTTATTGGTTTTCACGGTTTGGCAGGTCTTTGCTCAAGCGTCGAGTGGCAAGAAGGCCTCAGTCAACTTGACCCAATAGCCAGCGCCCCGAATCAGGATGTCGTCATTGAAGTCGTATCGAGGGTCGTGAGCCATGCAGCTCTTTTCACCGTCGCCATTGCCGATGATCAGATAGCTGCCAGGGCATTGCTGCAGGAAGTAGGCGAAATCCTCGCTGCCATTGAAGGGCACGATGTCGTTCATCACCTCGTCCTCACCGAGCCAGTCGATGGCCACCTGGCTGGCAAACCGGGTCATTTCTTCGTCATTTACCAGCAAGGGGTAGTCGGCACTGTAGTCGATCTCGGCGGTCGCGCCGAATACCTGCGCCTGGGTGTGAATGAGGTGTTTTATCTGGCTCTCCAGACGGTCCCGGACGGCGTTGTTCAGTGAGCGGACGGAAATCAGCATGTGCGCGCTGTCCGGGATCACGTTGGACGCCTGACCTGCGTTAATGGCCCCGACGGTGATAACGCTCATTTCCTGAGGTGAAATGTTGCGCGAGACGATTGTCTGCAAGGCCATGACGATGCTTGCGCAGACCACCACAGGGTCGACGCTCAGATGCGGCATCGCGCCGTGACCGCCTTTTCCGTGAATCGTGACATTGACCTGGTCCGCGGAGGCCATGAAGGGCCCGGCTCGGAACCCGAGTTTTCCGACAGGGTAACCAGGCATGTTGTGTGCAGCGAACACTGCATCGCAGGGGAACTGTTGCAGCACGCCTTCCTGAATCATTCGTCGGGCGCCGGCCAGACCTTCTTCGGCCGGCTGGAAAATCAGGCGGACCGTACCATCGAACGGATGGCCATGGGCGAGGGCGTAGGCGGCGGCGAGGAGCATGACCGTATGCCCGTCATGGCCACACGCGTGCATCTTGCCCGGTATCCGGCTTGCATAGGGGAGCCCGGTTTTTTCCAGAATAGGCAGTGCGTCCATGTCAGCCCGTATGCCGATCACACGCGAACTGGTGCCTTTCTTCAGCGTGGCGATGACTGCGGTTTCGGCGAAGCCGCGCGTCACGTCATAACCCCATTTGATCAATCGTTCGGCTACCAACTCACTAGTCTCGACCTCCTGATAACCGAGTTCAGGGTTGGCATGGATCTGGTGGCGCAGTTCGCGCATTTCCTGCTCAATCTCTTTTAACAGCGTGATGGACTGTGTCATTGGCAGCGTTTTTCCTTGGTGACCAAGAGGAGAAACCAATCTGTCGAAAGGGCCACATCCTGCGATGGCTTACGGCATCATGCGTTTCATCAAAGTGCCTGGGCTTTTTCTGGTACGGTCTTTTGGTGAGGTTCGAAGCCCAGGTGGTGTTGGTCCGAGAGTAGTGGGCCAAGGCAGCAGCTGACAGGCAATCGAAAGTGAACAAGGCAACCCAGGGTTAACACCGGCGGACACTATGAAGTTCTATCAACTCAATGCACTCGTGGCGGTGGCCGACGCGGGCAGTATCCGCGGCGCTGCAAAAAGGCTCGACACTTCGCCGGCAGCGGTCACCAAGGCCATCCAGAAGCTGGAGGCAGACACCGCCACACAATTGCTGATCCGTAATACCTCAGGGATTGTGTTTACCGAGCTCGGCAAAAAGTTGTTGATTCAGGCGCGTCTGCTGGTGGCACAGATGGTCAGTGCCCGTCAGGTGTTGCCTGATTGCAAGGGGGAACTGGTGGGGTGCTTGTCGGTCGCAGTGACACCCTGGTTGGCGATGACACTCATGCCCAAATCCGTCGTGCGTTTTCGCCAGCTGTTTCCAAAGGTGCAACTTGAGTTGTATGAGGGGCTTTCATCGGTCGCGTGTCCGCTGCTGCGGGATGCGAGCGTCGATCTGTTTATCGGACGGCTTGATACCCGGTTTTCCAGTGCCGACCTGACCTATCTGCCGCTGTTTACGGCCGATTGTGCGGTGGTGGCCCGTCAGCAACACCCGTTGTCGAACAGCAGGACCATGGAGGATCTGGCGTCGGCTGACTGGATACTGGCCTCGCAACAAGATGGAACGATTTCGACTCAGGGGCATGTGCATTTCGCCCATTCGCTCTCGATCATCTTGAGCTTGCTGCGTGAAACCGACATGTTGAGCATCTTTCCCTGGCCGCTGGTGGAGATATGCGCTCATCGCGAAGGCTTGTGCGCCTTGCCTCTGCGCGAGCCGGTCGGCAGTGCCTCGGTGGGCGCCATCAGCCGAAGCGGGCAGCCCCTGCGGCCGGCGGC
This sequence comes from Pseudomonas sp. KB_15, assembly GCF_052114525.1. NCBI lineage: Bacteria > Pseudomonadati > Pseudomonadota > Gammaproteobacteria > Pseudomonadales > Pseudomonadaceae > Pseudomonas > Pseudomonas sp. KB_15. Next base: position 34,339 of record NZ_JBFREX010000033.1, read on the forward strand.
CGAGCGGTTTCTGGAGTGTCTGATCGAAACCATTCACCTGGAGATGGGGCATGCGCATTCTCCTTATCGGCGCATGTTGCAGACCGTCGATTTACTGGTCTGAGAGCTGTTATCGAAACTGAGTGGAACGTCACTGGTTTCATAGTCAAACATCACTGTCCGCTCCTGGCCGTTTTCTGCCTCTCGCGACGGGCAACTACCGGCCAGAAGCGGACCTCAACGAGCAATACAAGAAGTAGCCGTCACGCAGATTTTGTCCCCTTGCCAACCAGGCACCGTGCAGATACTGTCAGCTTATGAATCAACTACGCATTGCTTCGACCACCACTACCACGATCGCCCGGAGCGGGTCGTGAGAGGTGTCGTGAGCCAATAACGCACGAACTTCAAAGGCCCGCCAGCGATGGATAGGGCCTTTTCTTTTGCCCTTGTGTCGCTGGTCAAAACGCAAGGAAAAGCACTATGTATGCACTGTTGATTCTCGATATGCAGGTTGGATTGTTTCATGGCCCGGAAAAACCATGGGCTGGCGAGGCGCTGCTGAACACGTTGAATAGCCTGTTGAATAAAGCCCGCAGGGCCGGCGCGCCAATTTTTCTTGCTCGCCACGTGGGGCCGCCTGGCTCGCCTATCGAACCTGGAAGCCCGTTGACGCAACTGGTGCAGGAACTGTTGCTACAAGGCGACGAAGTGATTTTCAAAAAAAGCCGACCTAACGCTTTCGCCATGACTGACCTGGCCGATCGGCTAAAAGCTAGTGGATCTCAAGGCGTGGTTATTGCCGGAATGAAGACCCAGTATTGTGTCGACAGCACCTGCCGCGCCGCACGAGATCTTGGATTCGATGCAGTGCTGATCGCCGATGGTCATACCTGCACCGACACCCCTGCGTTGAAGGCCGAAAGTATCGTCGCTCATCACAATGCAACCCTGGCGGGCCCATTCTGTCGTGTCGTTCACGCTGAGGGCTGGCATTTCTAACCAGCGTTGATAGATCGGCTCAAGATTGGGTCGATCTGTCCGCTTTGGATTGTGGATTGCAGCCCTTCACGACAGGCAGAAATCGGCCAAGAGCCGTCGTTGGTGACGGGTGCTATGAGCTCGGCTGTCGGTGCCGGGCATAGAGTATTGAACCACCCACTCCCGACGTTCCTCTAGTTTGCAGTTCAAACGTATCCGGATACCCCTTGATCAACTCACTGAGCTTTTTATAACCATGGGTGCGAGGGTCGAACTCAGGTCTCAATTTGCTGATGTTGGTGCCCAGCGCCCCCAAGTGAGCCCAGCCGTCCTCGTCGGCAATGTCATCCAAGATCTTTGCGATGAAACTTACTGGTGCCTTGGGCAGCTTTTTTACCTCGGGCGTATTGGCGACTTTGACGGCCTCGATTTCGGCGGGTGGCTCGGGTTCGGGTCGATCATGTCCGTTGCTTGCAGTGACAAGCACTTCACCGCGCAGCAATTCGGTATAGATGAACTTGTCGCAGGCCGACACGAACGGTCTCGGGGTTTTTTCTTCACCAAACCCGTAGACCGTCAAACCTTCTTCTCGTAAGCGCGAAGCGAGGCGGGTGAAGTCACTGTCGCTCGAAACCAGACAGAAACCGTCGAAGCGCCGGGTGTACAGCAGGTCCATTGCGTCGATGATCAAGGCACTGTCTGTTGCGTTCTTACCTTTGGTGTACGCGAACTGTTGGATAGGCTGAATCGAATGGTCCAGTAACACCTTTTTCCATCCACCCAACTGAGGGCCAGTCCAGTCGCCATAGATTCGCTTGACGTTGGCGACACCGTACTTGGCGATTTCTTCGAATAAACCTTCGACAATTGCTGCAGGGGCATTGTCGGCGTCGATTAACACTGCCAAGTGTTTTTGCGTGGGGGTGGGTGCGTGGATGGCCATGGGTCGTCCTTGAGTTGAGGACTCCAACATACCGTTAAATCATGGATGAACAAAGGGACCACCGCTTCGCGCCAGGGAGCGTTTGCTCCTACAGTGGCCGGCGGTGCCCCCCTATTTGTGGCCACCCATAGTCCCTTGTGGGAGCCAGCTCGCGACGGCGTCCATCATGACACCGCTCTTTGAATCCGAATAACGCCGTCTGGTTTTGCTTCGATTGGTTCTATTCCAAACCTCCTCCAGCATAAAACCCTACCTAGACTCCCACGTGCCAGGAGGCAGTGAGAGTCCATGACGGACCGGTGTGATCTCCTGGTGCCCTGATGCCAAGGAGATCAAGCATGAGAATGGAAGTCAGTCGGCATGGCCCGCTGGGCTGTGCCTTGTTCGGCGTTTTGCTGTGCCCGTTCGCCAGCGCCGCCCCCTCGTTGTCGCCGCAGATACCCTTCGATGTCACGGCCACCCAACCCATCTCCCTGTCCAGCCTGCAAGGCAATTTCGATGAACTGTCGTGGCAGACCTTCATCGCCCTGAACTGGCCGGCCCTGGACAATGGCAATCCCAATACCGGCACCACCATTGGCAAGCAGGATGGGGCCACGGTCTGGGAAAGCTGGAAAGAGAGCTACCAGATTTTCCGCGCCAAGGGCCAGACACCCTTGCCCTGGGATGCGCCGGCGACGCTTCCCGAAGTGTGCAAGCAGCTCAAGCCCGGGCGGTTGCTGCAGCAGATGGGCAAGGTCCCCGACATGCTGGATGAATTTATCCAGCCCTTCGAGAGCGGCCCGCTGGTGGATCAGAACGGCGCTTATACGCGCAATGAAATCGTGGTCAACCAATCGATGTTCAACGGGATCGTCGACAACGGCCTGTACAGCATCGAAGGCCAGCAGAAATTCTTTGCCGCGAAAAAGACCAACACCGTGGCATTCAGCTGTGGCTCCAACGACGCGAGTCAGGTCGGTTCGGTGATGGTGAAGGCATCCTGGAAGGTGCTGGGAGCCAACGACCGTCCCCAGGATTTCCACACGGTCGATGCGCTGGTCTATACGCCGGGCAACAGCGACCCGAGCCACGGGCCGATAGTCGAGGAGTCGTGTGCATCCCAGTCGGTCGGTCTGGTGGGCTTGCACATCGTCCATAAGACCGCCAGTGCACCGCAGTGGGTCTGGTCGACCTTCGAGCATGTGAACAACGTGCCGGAACAATCCACACCGGTGGCGCAGCGCAAAGGCCCGTACCTGTTCTACAACGCCGCCAGCGACAGTGCGATCAACCAGCCTCCGCCACGACCATGGAACCCGGCCGTCAAGGCGACGCCCTCGCAGATCGTGCGCGAAGTGCCGCTGACCGGGCCCACCAACACCTTGAACGCCAAGTATCAGGCCCTGTTGCGCACGGCCAACCCGCAGAGTGTCTGGGCCAACTATCAGTTGATCAGCACCCAGTGGCCGACCGCCGCGCCGCCACCGAACTGCCAGATTTCGGCCGCCAACCCGCTGGGCAATCCCGCGCCCTCGTTCCTGGCCAACGCCACGTTGGAAACCTACATCCAGGGCACCACGCCCCAGGCGTCCTCCAGTTGCATGGCCTGTCATGGCAACGCCGCTACTCATGTCACCGAATCCCCGCGCACCAGCTTCGCGGACTTCACCTATTTGCTCGAACGCGCGCAGTCCACTTCCGGACAAGGAGCCAAACAATGAGCACTGACCTGGACAACTTCGTCGGCCTGTCTTCGGCCTTGACCGGTATTCCCATCGAGCGCCTGGCGCCGCAGCTCGACCCGGTGGGTTTGCCGCCGCTCTTTCTCGATTACGTCACTCCACGAATCACCACGGATGTGCTCAACCCATTGTTGACGCAGTACGCCACGCTGGCGGCCGACCACGTGCCGCCGGATAAGATCGCCCAGCAAGTGCTGGTCACCACGCAACCGACCCCCAACTCCGTGCTGGCGGCGCGTTCAATCATGAAGCTCTGGTTTCTGGGCGTCTGGTACCAGCCGTATGACGCAGGGAGCTATAAAAAGGGTGATTCAGCGGTGGTGTCCGACCAGGCCTACATCTACAGCTGGGCCTGGAAAGTGGCCCAGGCTCACCCCATGGGCTACAGCGAATCGTTCTTCGGTTACTGGAACGAACAGCCGTCGAGCCTCGAAGACTTGACCGGCGTGCCCGCCAGCACGTCTTCCAGTGCACAGCAAGGAGACCGGTCATGAGTATTGAACAAGCCGAAGTGGTGATCGTTGGCGCCGGACTGGCCGGCAGTATTGTCGCCTATCAACTGGCCATGGCCGGGGTAGAGGTGCTGGTGCTCGAGTCGGGACCGGAGATTCCGGTCAATCGGTCTCAATATCTGGAGCGGTTCTACACCACCACACTGAAAACCCCGGAATCGCCCTATCCACCGGTCACCAGCCTGGACCCGCCCCGTGACCCGGCCGGGCAGAACGCCCCGCGTGCGACCATCGCCGACCTGATCCTGGGATGGGACAATCCAGCTGTCAGTTACCTGGTGCAGAAAGGCCCGATGCCCTTCACCAGCACCTATGAGCGAGTCGGCGGCGGGACCACCTGGCACTGGGTCGGGACGTGCCTGCGCATGGTGCCGAACGATTTTCGCCTGAGGTCCCTTTATAACGTCGGGGTGGATTGGCCTATCGGCTACGATGACCTGCAGAGCGCCTATTGCCGGGCCGAAGCGGAAATCGGTGTCTCGGCCAACCTCGCCGACCAGGCCTACCTGGGCATGACGTTCCCCGAGGGCTACGCTTTCCCGATGCGCAGCATTCCGTTGTCACTGGTCGATGGCAGTTTTGTCGCGGCGGTGACGGGGCAGGCCTTCGACGGCTTGCCTCTGGTGGTCAGTCCGACGCCCGCCGGACGCAACTCCGAGCCCTACGCGGGGCGCCGTGTGTGTGCCGGCAATACCAACTGCACACCGATCTGCCCGATCCAGGCCAAGTACGACGCCACTGTGACCCTGAACAAGGCCCTGGCCACTGGCAAGGTCAAGGTGCTGTACAGGACGGTTGCCACCAAGTTGAACGTAGGGTTGGACGGCACTATCTTCGGTGTGGAATTCAAGCAGTATCAATTGGGTGATGGACCGATCACCGGCTTTGGCGAGGCCCTTGGTCAACGTTATGTCATCGCCGCCCATGCCATCGAAACCCCCAAGCTGTTGCTCAACTCCGCCACGCCCGCCTGGCCCAAGGGCGTGGCCAACAGCAGCGGTCAGGTGGGGCGTAACCTGGCCGACCACCCGATCTACCTGGCGTGGGGGCTGATGCCTGAAGGCAAGGCTATTTTTCCCTACCGTGGCCCCCTGTCTACCGCGGGTATCGAGAGCTTGCGTGACGGTGCCTTTCGCAGCGAACGCGCGGCGTGGCGTATTGAGATCGGCAACGAGGGCTGGAACTGGCCGGCCAACGATCCCTACAACACGGTGGCCGACTTTATCGACGGTACGAACGCCAACGGTGTCAACCCGGTAAACTCGGACCAAGATCCCAAAGCCCCCACCGAAGCGCTTTACGGAACAGCGCTGGTGCAAAAACTCAACGACATCTTCATCCGGCAGTTCCGCATCGCGTTCCTGGTGGAGCAGGTGGAAGACGATCCCGATAACGCCAAGTGCTACATCGTGCCGTCGGCCGACTTCAAGGACCGGCTCGGTATTCCCCGGCCGGAAATCCACTATGAATTGTCCAAGTACACCCAGAAGGGGTTCCTGGAGGCAAAACGGCTGGCCACTCACATTATCAAAGACCTGCTCGGCGCCGTGGAGCTGACCACACCGCTTACGCCAGGGACGTTCACTTACGGGAACGAACCTATGAGCTTCCAAGGAGCCGGACATCTGATGGGCACCTATCGCATGGGCAGTGACCCGGCCACATCGGTGGTCGACAAGGACCAGCGCAGTTGGGATCACAAAAACCTGTTCCTGGTGGGCGATGGCGTTTTCCCCAGCAGCGGGACCTCGAATCCGAGCCTGACGATCGCCGCGTTGTCGTTCCAGGCCGGGGACACCGTGGCCAACGATCTGAAGGCAGTGACCTTGACGGTCCAGGCCAATCAAACCTGGCAGGGCACCGGCGTGCAGATCAACGGGTTGGTGCCGCGCCTGGTTCGCTACGTCAGTGGGCTATGGTGTGCCAGCCCACAAGGCGGCAATGTCGATGGAAACGGCGGTTCGAGGCACATCGACTACAGCAGCTATGCCTTGCCCGGTGCTGCCGAAGGCGCCTTGATCGGTCGTGTGGGCAGCGGTGGCAAGCCGTTCCTGGTGGGGGATCTGGCGCAGGTGCCGGGCAACCAGCAAGGGGAGCTGCAATTGTGCATCAATGATGATCTGACCGGGCAACACGGGGCTGGCTTGAGCGATAACACCGGTGCGCTGACCGTCCGGGTCGAGTTCGGTGCCTTGTAGTGATCGAGCGGCAATCTGTGGGAGCGAGCTCGCTCTCACAAAGTCCACCTTATTTCGTGGGGGTTCAGGTGGCCGAGCGCTGGTTGCGCAAGGCCACCGGGCCGGCGCGTTCCTCGATGGCCTGCTTCAGCTCGCTTCGCAGCCCCAGCAGGAATCCTGCCTCGACCACCACGAACAACGGCCCGACGATCAGCCCGGTCAGGTCATCGACGAATGCCGGTTTACGACCTTCGTAATGGTGACCGACAAACTGGATCACCCAGCCCACCACAAACATCCCCAGGCCGCTGCCCAGCCACACCGCTGTGCTTTGAGCGGCCAATACCTGCCCCAGCCACACGGCCAGACCCAGCAATACCGTCATCAGCACACCCAGGCGCAACTCCAGGCGCAGATAAAACCAGGCACTGGCCACCGCGACCAGTAACGCTGGCGACAGCAGTACCGCGCCCACTGGCCAGCCCGGTCGTGACAGCAGCACGGCGACAGCGACGAAAATCAGCGGAATGCCAATGAAATGGCTGGCGATATTGCGCGGATCGCGGTGATAGGCGGCGTATTGACTGAGATGGTCGGCGAGGCTTTTCATTGTTGTTCCTCCTGAGGTGATGCCTGCATGATGCCCAGGTCCTATAAGGTGGTCTGTCAGCTAGTGGCCTGTGTGGCTAATTCGTGCACTCGAATTTGAGTACTCGAATTAACCGTACAGGCCACTAGGGCAATTCGCGCTTCAGTCTGCTGGTTTCGCAGGCAACGCACGCAACTCTCAGTTTTCGACGCCTTCAGTGCGTTTTCACACAGCCCGGACCCAAAGCAGACATCATGTGTCTAGCAAATCCGGAGCAATTCACCGATGTGGAAATCAAATCCGGCCATGGGCTTTCGGGCGTTCAAACTGGCTATTCGCGGGCTCCTTACACAGCGGCAAACGTGCGGCTGCGATTATGGGTTTGAATCAGTCGGCAGGGTTTAACGGCCATGTTCCGTATGCGTATTCAAAGGGCGTGCTCACGCAACTGCCGATGCAGCGGCCGAGCGAGATTATCGAGTTGCTGTCGCATAGATGGGCGCCCGTTTAACCACACAAGGTCTTTTGGGCGGACGCTTACTGTCCAGGGCCTGGCCACAAGGTTTTAGAAAATGCGTAAGCGATGGGCTTGAAACTGGAAGCAGCAGGCTGCAGCTTCCGTTTCCCGGATGCTGACATTTCAGTTGGAAGAGTTGTTCAGCTGCTGAAGCTCAAGTTGCCTGGCAGCACTGGCTTCGAGGTTTGCACGCTCTTCATCCAGATACCAATAAATGCTTTGGAAGTTGGCGATTTTCTGTTTGATTTCTGCCATCTTCTTTTCAATCAGCTTAGCGCCGTCAGCACAATCGATCAGCTTGTTCCGCTGCGCATCCAGAATCTCGCCTATTTCCCCCAGGGAAAACCCCATACTTTGCGCGCGCTGGATAAAGTCCAGATCCTGCAGAGTTTGCGTTGTGTAAACGCGATAGTTGTTAGTTTGCCGCAGCGGTGAGATCAGGCCGATTTGCTCGTAGTAACGCAGCGTATGGCGGCTGGCGCCGCTACGGGCCTCGAGTTCGCCGATTTTCATGAAAACACCGCTTGACTATAGAGTTGGGTCGATAGTTTACGCTTGATTTTTCACCTTAAACAAGGAGCAGGGAAATGAGCGTGGAGTGCTTTGTCACGGGGGGCACCGGCTTCATCGGTCAACATTTGGTGGCGTACCTGAGTGCAAAAGGTCACACCATTCGGGTATTGATGCGTCGCCCTGAGCGACTCGCTGCACTGCGGGAGCAAGTCGACAATTTGGGAGGGTGCGCAACCCGGGTATTTGCCGTAGCTGGCGATCTGGAACGGGACAACCTCGGGCTGAGTCTTGCTGACCGAGAAGTGCTAAGGCACGCCAGAGTCATATTCCACCTGGGCGCCCACTTCGCATGGGGGCTTTCAGTGGAGCATTCTCGTGCGGTGAATGTGGAAGGGGCAAAGCGCGTGGCGCTGTTGGCGGCTGAGCAAAAAAGCCGGTTAGTGATGATCGGCGGCTACATGCTGAAAAATCATGAACATCTGCAACGCATCGGAATTGATCCTCGTTATCCGCAGCTGACGAATTGGCCTGCCGTCTACCGACATGTCGGTGGTTACGAGGGGAGCAAGCTGGAGGCGCATTTTGCGACCCTGGAGGTCATGTCCACCAAGGGCGGGGAGATTACCGTTGTCCACCCCGCGACGGTATGTGGGCACAGCCGCACGGGGCATATCCTTGACGGTCAGCCGCTGGTGGAGCTGATACGCAACCTTGTGCAGAGAAAGCTGACTGCAGTGCCCGGTACCGCCGAGCACTGGCTGCCACTGGTCACCGTGGATTACCTGGTTGAGCTGATGGCGGTTTGTGCTTTTGATCCTGCCATGGTGGGCCAGGAACTGCTGGCGCTTGATGACCAAACTCCCAACTTGCGAGAACTCCTGGTACAGGTGGCACAACCTTTGGGCTTAAAGTCTCCCAAGCATTACATCTCACTCCGATTGCTGAAGTTGCTACTGAGTATTCCTCCCGTCGCGCGTTTTTTGAATACAAAACCCGAAGCCTTGGACTTTATCCAGACCACTCGTTTTGATACAGCGGCGGTCGAGCAATTTGCCAACAGGCATGGAATAGCCAAACCGGATATACGTCAGTCTTTGCAGCACACTGCAACGTTCGTCAACTCATATTGCATAGCCAAGGGCCAGGCCCTCTGACTTCTCCCTTGGCGGCGACAAGAAGGCGAATAGCATCCTGCTGGGCGATCCAGCTTATGCCACAATAAATACTGGGGTTGGTGGGATCTTCGTATCCTCAAACTTTGCGCCGTCGATGCAGGGCGGCATTCTATCGAACGACAATTCAGCGACAGGGATCGTCATCAATGCAATCTACTTTCAGCAAAGGCGTCATATTTGCACTCTCCGCTGCGGCACTGAACGCAACGATCGGTGTACTCAGCAAAGTACTCATGAGTAATGGTTTCACCGCTAGCAGTGTCGCTGTCATCAAGACCGTACTGGGTTGCGTGCTTCTCTCGATCTTACTGTTTTTCCTCACGCGCCCGGCGGCGTCGACCAAATGGACTCAGGCGGCTATCTGCGCATTCCTTGGCATCTTTGTGCTGTTCCATTTCGAAACGTCCGCCTATCGACACTACGCTGCGGCAGGTGTGGTGGTGGTGCTGATGGCCAGTGCCTCGATTTCCTCGATCATTCTGGGGCGCATTTTCCTCAAGGATGCCATCACCGCGAACGCTACCGTTGGCGCCGCACTGGCTATCGCCGGGATCTCGGTGATCTTCGGCGGCGACCTGCAGCAGGGCTTTACCCTGCAAGGTGCTGCGCTCGCCTCCATGGCCGGCTGCGGCTATGGGGCCTTTTCGGTTGCCATGAAGCGTATGGGTGTGTCGGGGGGGCTGCACTTCACCCGACAATTGTTGTTCTTTGGCAGCCTGTACCTGTTGATGCCGGCTGCGGCCGATGGTTTCGCGATGGGCGAGCTGTCGCCGCTGGCGATCGCCGCGCTGCTGGCGCTGGCCACGCTGCCGACAATCCTGGGCTTCTTCTGCACCACCAAGGCCATCGAGTATCTCAAGCCATCCCAAGTGCAAGCGCTGGAGCTGACCGAGCCACTGTTCGCCGCGCTGCTGGCGTTTGTGGCGCTCAATGAAGTACCGCGCGAAAGCCTGTACGCGGGAGCGGCACTGATCATCGTCGGCCTGTGTTTCTCCAATGAACTAATCCGCTTGGGCAGCAAAACATCCGTCCCTTCGACCGATAGCAGTCTGTCGTCAGTAGCTCCGGTTATCAGCCTTTCCTGTGAGCCGCGAGGGGGCGAAAGAAAGTAACGTTCGCAGGGCCTCACGGCTGACCTTGGTTGTTCTCAGAAACAGCGCTGAACAATCGTTTCCAACAGGGTGAGTTCAGGGGCACAGCGCTATGGACTCATCACTCAGAAGCAAACGCGGTGTTCCCCCTCACCTGTTGGGTATCAGCGGTCGTCTGGCGACCCACCTTGAACCATGCGGCGTACAACGCCGGGACGAAGAAAATCGTCAGCAGCGTCGCGACGGTAAGGCCGCCCATGATCGCAATTGCCATCGGTCCCCAGAATACACTGCGCGTTAGCGGGATCATTGCAAGCACGGTGGCCAGCGCAGTCAACATCACCGGACGGGCTCGGTGGATGGCGGCATCCAGCACAGCGTTCCACGGGTCGCGCCCCTCGGCGATCTCGATTTGTACTTGATCGATCAGGATCACCGCGTTGCGCATGATCATGCCACCCAGAGCGATGATGCCCAGGATCGCGACGAAGCCCAGCGGCGACTGAAACAACAGCAGCGCCGGCACCACACCGATCAGGCCCAGCGGTGCCGTCAGCACCACCATCCACATGCGGGAGAAGTTCTGCAGTTGCAGCATGAGTAACAGCAGGATGGTGATCAGCATCAATGGAGCCACCGCGAGCAGCGCCTTGTTGGCCTTGTCACTTTCCTCAACCGCTCCGCCCACATCGATGCGGTAACCGGTCGGCAGCTTGGCTTCGATGTCCTTAAGCAACGGCTGGATTTCCTGCGTCACCGATACACCCTGTTCTCCATCCTTCACATCCGCACGTACAGTGATCGCCATGTCGCGATTGCGGCGCCACAGTACCGGCTCTTCCAGCTCAGAGCGCACCTGTGCGACTTGCGACAGCGGCACCACGGTTCCCTGGCGTGTATAAAGATTGATGTTTTTCAGGGTGTCGAGATTCAAGCGCTCCTCTGGCACGGCACGGGCCACGATGTCGATCAGGTCCTCGCGCTCGCGCAGCTGCGACAGGGTTGCGCCGTTCATAACGGTCTGGGTTGCCAGCGACACGTCGGCCGGCGTGAGGCCGAGTGCGCTCGCCTTGTCCTGATCAAGCTCCACTTTCAGCGTACGCACCGGGTCGTTCCAGTCGAGCTGGAGGTCGCGCACTTTCGGGTTGGACGCAATCACCTTTTCCACGTCGCGGGCGATCTTGCGCACCACCCGGGTATCGGGGCCTACCACGCGGAACTGCACCGGGTAGCCGACAGGTGGCCCCAACTCGAGCCGGGTCACCCGCACCCACGCCTGTGGGAATTGTTGGTCGGACGAGGCCACCAGTCGCGCACGTACCCGCTCGCGTGCATCCAGATCCTTGGTCATTACAACGAACTGGGCAAAACCCGGGTTTGGCAGTTCGGGGTTGAGCGAGAGATAGAAGCGCGGTGCGCCGGCGCCGGTGTAGGCAGTGTAGAAGCGCACGTCTTTGTCCTTAGCCAGGATCTCCTCCATGTGCTTGACCTGCTCGGTCGTCGCGGCGAACGAGGAACCTTCCTTGACGCGCAGGTCAATGACCAGCTCAGGGCGCGAACTGTTGGGGAAGAATTGCTGCGGCACCAACTTGATGCAAGCCAGGGCAAGCACCAGTGCGCCCACCGTCGCACCGATGACCACCCAGCGGTGCTCGATGGCGGCGTCGATCAGGCGGCGCAGGTTGCGGTAGAACTTTGTGTCGTGCTGATTACCGTGCTGGTGCTTGCCCAAGTCATTGGGCAGCATCTTGACCGCCAGGTATGGCGTGAAGATGCCGGAACAGATCCACGAGAACAGCACCGCGGCGCCGACGATCCAGAAAATGCCACCCGCATACTCGCCGGTGGTGGACTTTGAAAGGCCAATCGGCAGGAAGCCCACGACGGTGATGAGTGCGCCGGTCAGGCGCGGCATGGCGGTGGACTGATAGGAGAAGGCGGCGGCTTTTACGCGGTCCATGCCGGTTTCCATCTTCGCCACCATCATTTCGATGGCGATGATGGCGTCATCCACCAGCAGTCCCAACGCGATAATCAGTGAGCCGAGCGAGATGCGCTCGAGGTTCCAGCCCATCGCCAGCATCACCAGCGCTACGCCACCCAGTACCAGCGGCACTGTGGCCGCGACCACGAGGCCGGCGCGCCAGCCCAGGCTGGCAAGACTTACCGCGATCACGATGATCAGCGCCTCGGCCAGCGCACGCCCGAAGTCCAGGATTGCATCCTTCACCGTGGTTGGCTGGTCAGCCACCAGCTCCAGCTCCACGCCGTGCGGAAGTTCTGACTGGATCTTGGCGACTGCCGTGTCCATCGCCTTGCCGAGGTCCACGATGTTGCCGTCGCTGGTCATCGTGATGCCGAGCATTAGCACCGGCTGGCCGTTGTGGCGTACCGTGTAGGTCGGCGGATCCTCGAAGCCGCGTGTAACGGTCGCGATGTCGCCGAGCTTGATCAGCCGGCCTCCCGCGGAGATGGGCACGTTGCGGATTGCCTCTTCGCTGGTGAATTGGCCACTCACGCGCACCATGACGCGGTCGCCGCGGGTGTCAATCTGGCCGGCGGGCAACATCGCATTCTGACTCTTGAGACTTTCGGCGATGGCCAGCGGTGTAATGCCCAGCGCAGCCAGGCGCTCGTGAGAGAACTCGACGTAGACACGCTTGGCCTGCTTGCCGATAAGATCGATCTTCTTGACCATCGGCACCTTCAGCATCTGGCGCTTGATGTCCTCGGCCGCGTCCGACAGCTCAGCGTGGCCGATGCCGTCGCCTTTGACAGCGTACATCAGGCCATACACGTCGCCGTACTCGTCGTTCAGGATCGGGCCGATTACGCCGTCGGGCATCTCCAGGCTCAGGTCATTGAGTTTCTTGCGTGCCTGGTACCAGGCCTCGCGCTGATCGGCCTTGGAGGTGCCGCCGCGCACGGTGAGCGTCATGCCGGCGTAACCTTGCCGCGCGTAGGTAACCACCTTCTCGAAGTTGTCGATCTGCTCGAATTTTTTCTCCATGCGGTTGAGGACCTGGTCCTGCAACTGCTGGGCGGTAGCGCCCGGCCAGATGACCATCGCGGTCATGGAGGGCACGGAAAAATTCGGATCCTCAAGCTGACCGAGCCGAGTGAAGCTGAAGGCACCGGCCGCCGCGACAATGAGGAGCATGAACAGAACGATGGCGCGATGGCGCAGCGCCCAGTCGGTGAGGTTGAAATTGTTCATCGGGCTGCCTGCTGCGTGGTGTTCGTATCGACAATCGCCGTGTCGGGAAGCGCGACCTTCAGTCCGGATGCCATTTTCTGCACCCCGGCGGTGACGACTAATACTCCGGCCTGCGGTCCGGAGACGAGCACCTCATCGTTGCGATATCCCAATACCGCCACGGGCAGCAGTTCGACAGTGCCTACCGGATCCTTGCCTGCGGGTGTGACCACCCACAGCGCCGGCTGGCCACCGCTTTGCGTCAGCGCCGTCGCCGGCACCGCTGCCACCGAGACACTGGTTATCACGCGCTCGGCCGTGACCGTTGCGGTGGCACCCAGTGGTAGTGCCTTGGCTGGCTTGAGTCGAGCACGGTAGGTGCGTGTTTGCGCCGCAGCCTGTGGTGAAAGTTCGCGTAAGGTGACATCAAGGTTTTCGTTTGGCGCACTGGCCAGTGAGGCTTTGAAACGCGCCTCCTTGAAGGCGGACATCTGATCCTCGGGCACATCGATGACGATCTCGGATTCGTCCGGATTCGCAATCGAGATCACTGGCTGACCCTGCGCAACGACCTGTCCCGCTTCGATGCGTACTGCCGTGACCACGCCGCTACGGGAGGCGCGCAACACGGTGTACTTGAGCCGGTTGCGAGCGAGCTCAAGCTTTCGCGCTTCAGCCTCGGCGGTCGCATGCGTGGTCTGAGCATTGGTATGCGCACGCTCATCGTCGGCCGCGCTAACTGAGCCATCAGCCTTCAGGGCAGTCAGGCGCTGACGATCGGATTCCGCCTGACGTGTCTGCTCCACGGCAGCAGCCCACTGCTGTTGCGACGCTTCCTCCGCGAGGCGGTAGTCGCTGTCGTCCAGCACAGCCAGTATGTCGCCTTCGTGTACCAACTGACCCACATCAACCTTGCGTTGGGCAACCTTGCCGTCCACACGGAAGGATTGTTCGACTTCATGCCGCGACTGCACGGTGCCCACGTAGCGACTGACGTCGCGGGCATTGTCGTAGTTGATTTCAACGGTACGTACCGCTCTGGGGGCCGGCACGGACGGTTGATCCGGGCTGCACGCGCAAAGCAAAGCGGCGACGGCCAAGGCGCCGGCCGCAGTAAGGGAGTTCTTCAAGACGGTTCCTCTTTGGAAGCTACAGATACTCAGGAAAGTGGTGGCCGGTCGGCTTTGGCAGATGCGGTTGGGTTGGAGGGGTGTTCGAACACCTGCCAGCCCCCGCCCAGTGCCTTGTAGAGCTGCACGCTGTCGAGCAGCAGTCGGGTGTTGCTTTCGTTGGCGCTCAGGCGTGCACTCAGGCGCGCACGCTGCGAATCCAGCAGAGGCAACAGGTCGATCTGCCCACGGTTATAGAGCGACTGGGCGCGATTCTGTGCCGTCTCCGCAGACGCGGCGGCCAATTGCAGCGACCCGGAACGGCGGCGTTCYTGCGCAAGCGTGACGAGGGCGTTTTCCACATCCTCGAGCGCCCGTACGATGCCGTCTTCAGCGCGCAGTAGTGCCTCTTGTTGAGCACTCTCAGCCGCTTCATTGATCGCTTGCGTACGCCCAGCGTTGAACAGTGGCATCGCCAGCAGGCCCGCGACGTTGGTGAAGCGCGCAGCGCCGAGATCGGCACCGTTCAGGTTGAGACCCTGGCGGCCGAAGGACGCGCCAAGGAAGAGTTGTGGGAACCATTCAGCTTTCGCTTGCTGGCGTCGCGCATTGGCGGCATCGAGCTGTGCCATCAGCGCCAGTACGTCAGGTCGGCGTTGCAGCAACTCGGCGGGCTGGCCAGGTTTTGCCTGCGGCACGTTGGCCAAATCATCACTCGATGGCTGGATGTTCCTGGTGTTGAAAGACTGGTCGGCGATGAGCACCGCGATACGGTGACGTGCCACCGCCGCTTGGGTTTCCAGCGGCGGAATCTGCGCTCGCGCCGACAAGGCGTCAGTCTGCGCGCGTTCGACGTCGAAGGCGGATGCCAGCCCCACCTGTTGTCGTGCGGTCACCAGACGCAGCGTTTCGTCCTGCATCGCCGAAATTGCGCGCAGTGTTGCGACCTGGCGCTGTGCACCGACCAGGGTGAAGTAGTTGCTGACAACGTCGCTCATCACCAGCAGGCGCACTCCACGCATGCTGTGTTCCGCGGCTAGCGCATCGGCGTCTGCCGCCGCTGCGCCGGCTCGCAGACGGCCGCTCAGGTCGAGTTCCCACGAGACGTCCAGACCCACAC
>NZ_JBFREX010000034.1:0-52807 GCF_052114525.1 Pseudomonas sp. KB_15
AGCTTGGTATGTACACCTCATCCAGCAACGGCTGGGCATAAGCGATGTCACTGGCTTGCCCGCCCGACAATAGAAATTTCAGTGGTACGCCGTTGGCATCGCACAGCATGTGGATTTTGGTCGTCAGGCCGCCCCGACTTCGTCCGAGCGCGTGATCTTGCGGTTCTTCAGACCCCCTTTTTTCCCGGCACCAGAAGAGGCCCGGGTTGCGCGTACTGCCGTGGAGTCAATCATCCAGGTCTGCAGATCAATTAACCCTTGCTCATTGAGCTTGATGTGAAGCCGCTTGAGCATCTGCTCAAACGTTCCGCGATTACGCCAGTCACGAAAACGTTGATAGACCGTTGACCATGAGCCAATGATGGGACAGGCAAAGTCCCGGCGAAGTATCGCGACGCTTATCCGCTACAACCACTGCGCCTGACGCAAATCAAATTTGCCTAAATTGCACGAATGCGCGACTCCAAAGCCAGTCAGTATCCCAAGCGCGTGGGTCACACCGGGTTCAACAACGCCTCACGCAGCAGTCTGGCGGCGGGTGAGTCCGGCACATTTTTGCGCGAAACCAACTCATACGGTTCGCTGCGCGAGGTAATGGGCAGCGGCAGCGTGGTGGTGAAACCGTAGCCGGAGCAGAACTTCGCCACGTCGGTCGAGACCAGCGCGACGAGGGTCGGGTTTTCCTGAAGCAGCGACAAGGTGGCGAACGCTGATGTCGTCTCCAGCAGGTGCACCGGAAAACGCAGGTCGGCCTCATGAAACTCTCGTTCCAGCAGCAAACGCATCGGCATGTTGGCGCGATAGACCACCCAGCGGTAATCCACCAGGTCCTTGAGCGACAACTGCCGGGCATAGGCAAACGGATGCTGGGTGCTGGCGATCACTGCCAGGGTTTCCTCGACGAACGTCGAGCTCTCATACAGATAGGGAGTGGTGCTGATGGTAGTACGACAGATCGCCAGATCCAGGCGCCCCGCGTCAATCTGGCTGAGCAGCGCGGCGCTGGTGTCTTCGACAATCTCGATGGACAGCTTCGGGTGATCGGCAATCACCCGGCTGATCGCCGTGGTCAATAGCGGCACGGCGCCCATGATGGTGCCGACTGACACGCGCCCGCCCTCGCCGCTCATGATGCCGATGATCTCTTCGCGCAGGTGCGTGAGGTCGGTCTGGATCAACCGGGCGTACCGAATGACAGAGCGTCCGGCATCAGTGGGTTCAAGCCCGCGGTTAGTGCGAGTGAATAGCGAAGTGCCGAAGGTGGTTTCAATTTCTTGCAGGGCTTTGCTGGCACCAGGTTGTGTCAGCGCGACCTGTTTGGCCGCGCCCAGCAAGGAGCCGTGCACATCAAGGGCTATCAACAGGCGCAGCTGCTTGATGTGCAGGCGGGACATGATTGAGTTCAGTGAGGGCGTCATCAGGATTAACTAAAAGTTATAGAGGTATCGAAAGTTGTCAGTATCGAGGCTCGCCACGACGGACCTATAGTCCACCCCACAACCAGGCAATGCAATGGGTTTGACCAGAGAACGAAAGTCCTCCTGCCGTAGACCGGTTGCAACAATAACAATCCTGTATAACTCGCGGTGAATCATGTCCCTGATCAATTACGTCACCAAGATCCAGTTCGGCTACGACAGCCTGCAGCACCTGGCCGTCGAAGCCGAGCGCGCCGGCATCACCCGGCCGCTGATCGTTACCGACCTCGGCGTGCGCAATGCCGGCATCGTCGACAAAGTCATCAAAGCCCTCGGCGCTGAGTGTGCTCCGACGATTTTCGACGCCACCCCACCCAACCCGAACGAACAGGCCGTGCGTGAAGCCGTGGCGCAATACCACCTCGGCGAATGCAACGGCATCATCGCCGTCGGCGGTGGTTCCTCCATCGATCTGGCCAAGGGCGTGTCGGTCTGCGCCACTCACGACGGTCCTTTGCAAAGCTTTGCGGTGATCGAAGGCGGACTGGATCGCATCACCCCGGCCACCGCGCCATTGATCGCGATTCCGACCACCGCCGGCACCGGCAGCGAAGTGGGTCGCGGCGCCATCCTGATTCTCGACGATGGTCGCAAAGTCGGTGTCATATCGCCATATGTCGTGCCCCGCGTGGCGATCTGCGATCCGGAATTGACCCTGGGCCTGCCGGCCATGCTTACCGCCGCCACCGGCATGGACGCCATCGCACATTGCATCGAAACCTTCATGGCGCCGGCCTTCAACCCCGCCGCCGACGGCATCGCCCTCGACGGCCTGTGGCGCGCCTGGGAACACATCGAACGCGCAACGGCCGAACCCGGTGATCGTGAAGCGCGGATGAACATGATGAGCGCCTCCATGCAAGGCGCCCTCGCCTTTCAAAAAGGCCTGGGCTGTGTGCACAGCCTGTCCCACGCACTGGGCGGGATCAATCCGAAGCTGCACCATGGCACCTTGAACGCGATCTTCCTGCCTGCGGTCGTGCACTTCAACGCTGATGCCCCGACCGTGCGTGACGAGCGAAAACTCGAACGATTGCGCCATGCCATGGGCCTTGAGGCAGGCGCCAATATCGGCGCGGCCATCGAAGACATGACCCGACGCCTGGGACTGCCGACCCGGCTGAGCGAGATCGGCGTGGACGAGAGCCTGTTTGCCGGCATCGTCGAAGGCGCGCTGCATGATCACAGCCACAAGACCAACCCCCGCGAAGCGTCCTCTGCGGACTACCTGTCGATGCTCGAACAATCGCTGTAAGCAGCCGCTATCCAACAACAATAAATCAGGAGGCACCCGCGTCGTCGGCCCGGCCGACGCCAGCGGAACAATCATGAAACCCACCGTCCTTATCGAACGGCAAGACGCCATTGCCATCGTCACCCTCAGTCACCCGGGAAAAATGAATGCCCTGACCCTGTCCATGTGGCAGGACCTGGGTGACGTCATGACCGAACTGTCCGCTGACCCTAGTGTTCGTTGTGTGGTACTGCGTGGCGCCGGTGAGCAGGCCTTTGCCGCCGGCGCCGATGTTGGCGAATTTCCAAGCGTGCGTGCCAACCAGGCACAAGCCCGGGTGTATGCCGAAGTTACTTCCGCGGCGATGCGTGCGGTCGCCGACTGTCCGCACCCGGTGATCGCGATGATCCACGGTGTGTGCGTCGGCGGCGGCCTTGAAATCGCCGCGCTCTGTGACCTGCGTATCTGCGGCACCTCCAGCCGCTTCGGCGCGCCGGTCGGCAAGCTCGGGCTTGTCATGTCCTATGACGAAATGGCCGGCCTGGTGGCGCTGGCCGGGCGCTCGACCACTCTGGAAATGCTCCTGGAGGGCCGCATCCTCGACGCCAATGACGCCTACGTGAAAAATCTCGTGACCCGTGTCGTGGCCGACGTCGAAGTCGAGTCGCAAACCCTCGCCACGGCTAAACGCATCACCAACGGCGCGCCGCTTGTCGCTCGCTGGCACCGCCAGGCTGCACGACAACTGGAAGCCGGCGTCGCACCCACCGACGAGCAGATCGAAAGCAGTTACTCCTGCTACGACACCCAGGACTTTCAGATCGGCCTGAACGCTTTCATCGCGAAAGCCAAACCACAATTCGAGGGCAAATAACATGGGACCGCTGACAGGCATGCGCGTCGTAGAACTGGCTCACATCATGTCCGGACCGGTGTGCGGCATGATGCTGGCCGACATGGGCGCGGACGTGGTGAAAGTCGAGAAAGTCCCGGATGGCGATGACTCGCGCCGCTTCTCGCCGATCATGGCCAGCGGTGAATCCGCCTCGTTCATGGTGGTCAACCGCAACAAGCGCGGGATCGGCCTTAACCTGAAAACCGACGGCGGCCGAGACGTGTTGCGGCGCTTGCTGATGGACGCCGACGTGGTCACGGAAAACTACCGCGCCGGCACCATGGAAAAATTCGGCCTGGGCTATGAAACCCTGAAAATCCTTAATCCGGGCCTGATCTATTGCGCGATCTCCGGCTACGGTCGCAGCGGACCGTTCGGCGAGAAAGGCGGATTCGACCTGATCGCCCAGGGCATGAGCGGCATGATGAGCATGACCGGTGAAGCCGGACGCGAGCCGGTCAAGGCCGGTTCGCCAGTAGCCGATATCAACTCGGGCATCCTCGCCGCCCTCGGCATCTGCGCCGCCTACGCCGCCAAACAGAAAACCGGCCTTGGGCAGATGGTCGATACCTCGCTGTTCGAAGCCGGCCTGCAACAGATGTACTGGCCGGCAGCAGCGTATTTCGCCGATGGCACCATCCTGCCGAAAATGGGTTCAGCCAACTCCACCAGTGCGCCGTATCAGGTGTTCCGCACCGCCGATGGCTGGATCAACATCGGCGCCGCCAACCAGGCCAACTACGAGCGACTGGTCGAGGCGCTGGCCGTCCCGCAGCTCAAGGCCGATCCGCGTTTTGCCAGTAACGCGTTGCGCATGGAGCACCGTTTGGCTTTGGTGGAAATTCTCAACGAAGTGCTGGTGGCGCGCACCACCGATGAATGGATGGTGTTGTTCGACAGCCTCGGACTGCCTGCCGGACCTGTCCTCGACATCGCCGCCGCCCTGGCCCACCCGCAAACCAAGGCGCGCGGCATGGTCGTCGAGACTGAACACCCCACTGAAGGCCGGGTACGCGGCATGGGCCTGCCGATTCACTTCTCCGACATGGACAACGCCGCACCACCGACCAGCCGCCCTGCGCCACTGCTCGGCGAACACACCCGCGAAGTGCTGAAGGAAAGCGGCTTTGCGGATGATGAAATCGACGAGTTGATTAGAAGCAAGGCGGTGGTCGCACTGGCATAACGCAAAAACCTGTGGGAGCGGGCTTGCTCGCGAATGGGATCAACGGTCAACTCAGATATCGAGTCTGACGGCCCCTTCGCGAGCAACAAGCAGATGAAAGCTGCCTCGCAAGCCATCAAGGTCGAAACCAATGGCGCAGTGGACTTGCAGGTCTACGCCAACGGCGCCATGGGCGGCGACACCGACATGCTGTCCCAGGTGCGCGCCGGGGCGATCGATTTCATTCCGTTGCCCGGCGCGATTCTTTCGACGCTGGTGCCGGCCATGTCGATCGAAAGCATGCCGTTCGCCTTCAAGGACTACGACAGTGTCTGGGCCGCGCTGGACGGCAAGCTGGGCGAGCACGTACGCGCCAGGACCGAGAAAGTCGGCCTGATCCCGATGGAAAAAGTCTGGAACAACGGCTTCCGCCAGATCACCAGTTCGACGCGGCCGATCAACACCCCGCAAGACCTCGCCGGCTTCAAACTGCGCGTTCTGGTCAGCCCGCTGTGGACGTCGATGTTCAGTGCCCTGGGCGCCTCGCCGACCGGCATCAGCATCAATGAAACCTACTCGGCCTTGCAGACCAAGGTCGTCGATGGCCAGGAAAACCCGCTGGTGGTGGTCGAGTCCGCGCGTTTCTATGAGGTGCAGAAATACTGCTCGATGACCGACCACATCTGGGGCGGTTTCTGGATCGTTGCGTCGGGCAAGACCTTTCCAAAACTTCCCGCTGATGTGCAGGAAATCGTCTCCCGGCAGATCAACGCTGCCGCTCTGGTCCAGCGCCAACAGGTGATCGATCTCAACTCCAGCCTGGAGCCATCCCTGACTGCCCACGGCATCACCTTCAATAAAGTCGACCGTGCATTGTTCAGGGCTGACCTGCAATCGAAAGGCTTCTACACCCAGTGGAAGGAAAAGTACGGCCCTGAAGCGTGGAGCTTGCTCGAGCAGTACGCGGGTCAACTGTCCTAAGCCGGAGACACAGTCATGAAAAATCAAATTCCAATGACGGATGTCACAACCGCTGAAGGACTCAGCCCACGCCACGCCACGTTTCGCCTGGGACGCACGCTGGACACCGGCCTGCGCTGGCTGACTGAAGGCAGCGCGGCTCTGCTGGTGGTGATCGAAGTCACGTTGCTGTTCTGCAACGTGTTCTCGCGCTATGTACTCAACCAGCCGATCGTCTGGGGGGATGAACTGGCGTCGCTACTGTTCCTATGGCTGGCGATGCTCGGTTCGGTGGTGGCGATGCGTCGCGGCGAGCACATGCGCCTGACCTCGTTCATCGGGCGCTTGCCGGTAGAAAAACGCGCATTCGTCGACACCTTGGGCGCAGTCATCGTCATCACGTTCATCGGGCTGCTGTTCACTCCGGCCTGGGAGTACGTCAGCGACGAATGGATCATCACCACCGCGGCCCTGGAAATCCCCAACGCCTTTCGCGTGTCAGCCATCGCTGTCGGCCTGAGCCTGATGCTGATGACCTGTGTCGCGCGGCTGTTGACCAGCGCCCGGCTGATCGATTTCTCGGTGTCAGTGGCGATGCTCGCCTCTCTCGCCGCGCTGTTGTGGGTGGCGCAAGGCACGATGCTACAGATGGGTAACTGGAACCTGGTGATCTTCTTCATGATCGGCGTGATGGCGATGATCGTCATCGGCGTGCCGATCATGGTCGCGTTCGGCCTGGCAACGGTGGCGTACCTGTCGACCATGACCAGCACGCCGCTGACCCTGGTGGTCGGTCGGATGGACGAAGGCATGGCGAGCCTGATCCTGTTGGCCATCCCGCTGTTCGTGTTCCTGGGCGCGCTGATCGAAGCCATGGGCATGGCGCGGGCGATGATTCGCTTCCTGTGCTCGTTGATCGGTCACGTGCGCGGCGGTCTGTCGTATGTGCTGATAGGTGCCATCTACCTGATCTCCGGCATTTCCGGGTCCAAGGCTGCCGACATGGCCGCCATTGCCCCGGCACTGTTTCCGGAAATGAAGAAACGCGGCGAAGACGAAAACGAGCTGGTGGCGATGCTCAACGCCTCCGGGGCGATGTCGGAAACCATCCCGCCAAGCCTGGTGCTGATCACCATCGGTTCGGTAACCGGTGTGTCGATTTCCGCACTGTTCACCGGCGGCTTCATGCCAGCAGTCGTGGGCGCAATTGCCATGGCGGCGGTGGTCTGGTGGAAAAACCGCAAGAAAGACGCTTCCACTGGTAAACGCGCCACGGGCAAGGAAATCGGCCACTCGCTGCTGGTCGCATTACCGGCCCTGGCCCTGCCCTTCGTGATCCGCACCGCCGTGGTTGAAGGCGTCGCTACCGCGACCGAAGTCGCCGCCATCGGCGTGGCGTACACCTTCGTCGTCGGCCTGCTGTGCTATCGCTGCTTCGATTGGCGCCGCTTGTATCCGATCCTGGTCAGTACCGCGTCGTTGTCCGGCGCGATCCTGATCATCATCGGCAGCGCCACCGCCATGGCATGGGCGCTGACCCAGTCAGGCTTCTCCCACCAACTGGCGCAAGTGATGTCGACTGTGCCGGGCGGCGCGCTGGGCTTTCTGATTATCTCCGCCGTGGCGTTCATCCTGCTCGGCAGCTTTTTGGAGGGCATCCCGGCCATCGTCCTGTTTGGACCGCTGCTATTCCCGATCGCCAAAGCCATGGGCATCAACGACGTGCACTACGCCATGGTCGCGATCTTCGCCATGGGCCTGGGCTTGTTCGCCCCGCCGTTTGGCGTGGGGTTCTACGCCGCATGCGCTATCGCCAAGGTCGACCCCAGCGGTGCCATGCGTCGGGTCTGGCCGTACCTCGGCGCGCTGGTGGTGGCACTGGCGGTGCTGATCGCCGTGCCGTGGGTTTCCATCGGTTTCCTGCCTACTGCCTGAATTGCCCTTTGACTTAACCAAGAGGTTTTCCATGAATTTCTCCACAATGCATGCAGGCTCCGCCACCGAACGCCGATTGACCGTCGACAAGGAGCGCACCATCTCGTTTCTCGGCGAAGACTTGCGCATCTACGCCACGCCGCGCCTGGTCGATGACATCGAGCAGACCTGCCTTGATTACCTGCTGACCTTCCTCGATGAAGGCGAGAACACTGTGGGGGCCGCGGTCGATATCCGCCACGTCGGCGCCACGCTGCAGGGAATGTCGGTGAACATCGCTGCCACGGTCACGCGCATTGAAGGTCGCAGTGTCACCTTCAACGTCGAAGTGCGCGATGACGTTGAACTGGTGGCTACGGCGGCGCACACCCGCGTAGTGGTGAACGTTGCCAAACTGCGCAGCCGCGTCCAGGCCAAAGCCGAAGCAGAGGCTGCGGGCGACGTCGAAGATGGCGTGCTCAGCCCTTCCCGATTGACTGCGGCGCGCTGAACAAGGGACGACGTCATGATCACGCTGCACGAACGCAACGGTTTGCCGAACCTTGCCGGCGAAGACGCGCTGCCGATTGTCGATGCTCACCATCACTTGTGGGACTTGGGCAACGGTCGTTACCCGTGGCTGCAGGACGACTATCACGAGGATTTCTTTCTTGGCGACTATCACAGCCTGTGCCGTGATTTCCTGCCGGAAACCTTTCTCGCTCTGACCCAAAAGCAACGGTTGGTCGGCACCGTGCATGTCGAGGCCGAGCGCGCACGCGATGAGCAAGTCGCCGAAACCCTCTGGCTGGAACAGGTGAACGCCCGTTATGGTTTCCCGAGCGCCATCGTCGCCCACACCTGGTTCGATCGCGAAGACAGCGCCGAGATTCTCGCCGCCCAGGCTGCGCGGCCACTGGTCAAAGGCATACGTTCGAAACCGCTGACCTCGGCGTCGCCGGACATATCGATTACCGGGGCCAAGGGCACCATGCAGGACCCGAAATGGCTGGAAGGATTTGCGCGACTGGCTGATCACGATCTGTCGTGGGACTTGCGCGTGCCGCCGTGGCACTTGGTCGAGGCGGCCGAGGTGGCGGCGATGTTTCCGCAAATCCGCATTGCGCTCAATCACACCGGCTTCGCCTGGGATCGCAGCCCGCAAGGCATGGCACGCTGGCGCAAAGGCCTGGAAGCACTGGCCTTGCAGCCCAACGTACACATCAAGTTGTCGGAGTTCGGCCTGAAGGATTCGCCCTGGAACTACGCCGACAACCGGGTGGTGGTACTGACCGCACTGGAGATTTTCGGCCCCGAACGCTGCATGTTCGCCAGCAACTTTCCGGTGGCCGGGCTGCGCGCTTCCTACGACACGATTGCCAATGGCATGGCTGACATGCTCGCGCCGATGGGTCGTGCCGTGCAGGAAGCAGTGTTCGCCGGCAACGCTCAACGCTTTTATCGCCTGGAGCAACTGCATGGATGAGGTATCGAGCATCGACTGGCGCGAACGCTTTCTGGCCAGCGGCGACGATGCGGACCTGCCTATCGTCGACGCGCACCAACACTATTTCGACATCGAAGCCCATTACTACCCGTGGCTGAACGATCGCCCGTTGCTACCGTTCCGCTATGGTGATTACTCGTCCATTTGCCGCAACTTTCTGCCGGCCGACTATCGCCGACTGGCCGGCAAGCATCGCGTGGTGCAGACCGTCGTCATTGAAGGTGAATGGGACCCGGCAACACCTGCGGATGAAGTGATGTTTGTCGAATCACTGGCGCAGAGCGAACCCAGCGTGGCGGCGATGGTTGCGCAGGCCTGGCTGGACCGTGAAGACGCTTTCGACCTGTTGCGCCTGTACGCAAATCACCCGTTGGTGCGCGGCATCCGCCACAAACCGACGGTGACCAGCCGCGAGGCCTGGCGTGTAGATTTTGCAGAATCAGGCTCCATGCGTGACCCGCGCTGGCGTGAGGGCTACGCACAACTGGCGAAAAACGGCCTGCACTTCGAGTTGCAGGCGCCCTGGTGGCATCTGCCAGAAGCCGCCGAGCTGGCCCGGGACTTTCCCGACGTGACCATCGTGGTCAATCACACCGCGCTGCCGGCGGATCGGTCCGAAGCAGGCTTGGCCGGGTGGCGTACCAACCTTGCGCTGCTGGCACGGGAGCCGAACGTTGCCTTGAAGATTTCCGGCATCTGCATCCCCGGCAAGGCATGGCCAGTCGAAGCGAACCGGATGGTGGTGAACGACGCGATTTCGATTGTCGATGTCAGCCGTTGCGCGTTCGCCAGCAATTACCCGGTCGATGGCGTGGTGAACAGCCTCAGCGAAGTCCTCGACGGGTTCAAAGCCATTGTTCGCGACCGCCCCCTCGCTGAGCGGCTGGCCCTGTTTCATGACAACGCCCGACGCATCTACCGGCTCACCTGAACCCCTTTGTACCGCTCACCAGGAGTCCAACATGTTTGAAGTTTCAGGCCACAACTACATCGCCGGCACACGTTCGGCAAACGGTACGACCACCCTGCTTAGCCACGACGCCACCACCGGGGAAGCGCTGCCGTACCGCTTTCATCAAGCGACAACGGAAGAAGTGAACGCCGCCGCACAAGCAGCCGCCACGGCTTACCCGACCTTTCGCAACCTTTCTGCCGCACGTCGCGCCGGTTTTCTCGACGCCATTGCCACAGAACTGGAGGCGCTGGATGAACCGTTCATCAGCCTCGTGTGCCGGGAAACCGCCCTGCCCGCCGCGCGCATCCAGGGTGAGCGGGCCCGCACCAGCGGCCAGATGCGCCTGTTCGCCACGATGCTGCGGCGCGGCGATTTCTACGGTGCGCGCATCGACTGTGCGCTGCCGGACAGGCAACCGCTGCCCCGCCCGGACCTGCGCCAGTATCGCACCGGCCTCGGACCGGTCGCGGTGTTCGGTGCCAGCAACTTCCCGCTGGCCTTTTCTACCGCGGGCGGCGATACAGCCTCCGCCTTCGCCGCCGGTTGCCCTGTAGTGTTCAAGGCCCACAGCGGGCATATGGCGACCGCCGATTACGTCGCCGATGCGATCACTCGCGCCGCGGTAAAAACCGGCATGCCTGAAGGTGTCTTCAGCCTGCTTTACGGCAGCGTCGGTGAAACACTGGTCAAGCACCCGGCGATTCAGGCGGTCGGTTTCACCGGTTCGTTGCGCGGCGGTCGGGCCTTGTGTGACATGGCAGCAGCACGCCCGCAACCGATCCCGGTGTTCGCCGAGATGAGCAGCATCAACCCGGTGTTGCTGTTGCCCGAAGCGTTGAAGGCACGCGGCGACAAAATCGCCACCGAGCTGAGCGCTTCTGTGGTACTGGGTGCGGGTCAGTTCTGCACTAATCCCGGTTTGGTACTGGGCATTCGCTCGCCGGAGTTCACCGCTTTCATTGAGCGTTTTGCCGGATTGATGAACGAACAACCCGCACAAACCATGCTCAACAGCGGTGCCCTGAAAAGCTACTGCCACGGCCTGGACAACCTGCGCGCCCACCCCGGCATAACGCACCTGGCCGGCACCGACCAACAGGGTAATCAGGCACGGCCACAAGTGTTCAAGGCCGACGTCAGCCTGTTGATCAACGGTGATGAATTGCTACAGGAAGAAGTATTCGGCCCGACCACTATCGTCGTCGAAGTCGCCGACCACGCCGAGTTGATGCAGGCCTTGCACGGCCTGCGCGGACAGTTGACCGCCACCCTGATGATTGAAGACACGCAAGCCAACAGTGTCAGCGACGTGCTGGCCCTGCTGGAACAGAAAGTCGGGCGCGTATTGTTCAACGGTTACCCTACGGGCGTGGAGGTCTGCGACGCGATGGTCCACGGCGGACCATACCCGGCGACGTCGGATGCGCGCGGCACGTCGGTCGGCACTCTGGCGATCGATCGCTTCCTGCGCCCTGTGTGTTACCAGAACTGCCCCGACAACCTGCTGCCAGACGCCCTGAAAAACGCCAACCCGCTGGGCATCGCCCGCCTGGTTGACGGCGTCAGCCACCGCGAAGCGCTGTAAGTCACCGGCTTCAACTAACGCCCACTGATAGCAACAACTTCCGTGCCTGTGAACAACAGGCATCGGATTGGCTCGCCCCGAAAACCGCTGCTCCCACAATAAAAACAGAGGAAGTCTCATGCACGTTCAACGTCACCCGAAACAACGCTTTTGCAGACTGATGCTGGCCGTTACTGCCGCCGTGATGATCAATACCGCAGGCACTCAACTGGCCGTTGCCGACACCACCCCCACCGCGACGACAGCGCCCATGCAATGTGCCACTGAAGCCACACCCCGCTACACCAAGACCCCCACCGGTTACCTCATGGTGTTGCGCATGGGTGACAACGCGTTCAAGGAACTGACCAAACTGGCGATAGCCGAGAAGATCCCCAGTGCCTCGATCAGCGGGATCGGTTTCGGCAACGTGAAGTTCGGTTTCTGGAACAAGGACAAAAAGGACTTCGACGCCAAGACCTTCAGCAACGTCGAGATGGCCAGCATCACCGGCTCGGTGGCGTGGAAGAATGATCAGCCTTCGATCCACATGCACGGTGTCGCCGGCGACGCCACGTTCCAGGCCTATGGCGGCCACATACTGGATTTCGAAGTCACCACAGGTTCGATGGAGATCACTGTGATCTTGCACCAGCGTCGTCTGGAACGCGGGATTGACCCGTGCATCGGTGCCAACGTACTGGGTATCTGATTCCAACAGCATGCTCCCGCCGACAGCGCATCTGTGATGGCGGGAGTCACCCTTCTCAATTCCAACTACAAAAACAAGGGGCGCTTCATATGAGCAACAAGAACACGGTCGTAACCCTGGCTCTGGGTGCCATTGCACTCAGCACCCAGGCACAGGCCGACTTCCTGAGTGACAGCAAAGCCACGCTGGGCATGCGCAATTTCTACTTCAACAATGACAACCGCGACGGCTCGGCCGCCCCCTCGAAAACCGAAGAATGGGCACAGGGCTTCATGCTCGACTACAAGTCGGGCTACACCGATGGCGTGGTGGGTTTTGGCATCGATGCGCTGGGTTTGATGGGCGTTACCCTGGACAGCGGCAAAGGACGGCATGTCGGCAGCTCGATGATTCCTTCGGACAGCGACAACAGAGCCGTCGATGAGTGGAGCCGGTTGGGGCTGACCGGCAAGGTCAAGGTCTCGAAATCCGAACTGCGTCTGGGCACGCTGATGCCGAAGCTGCCGATCCTGGTGGCCAACGACGGTCGCCTGCTGCCGCAGACATTCGAGGGCGGGCAAATCACTTCGGGCGAGTTCAAGGATCTGACCCTGACAGGTGGCCGGATTGAACACGCCACAGGCCGGGGTTCAAGCGATCAAACCGGCCTGGCCGCCACGGGCGGTACCCGTGAAAGCAATGCGTTCGACTTCGCTGGCGGCGACTGGAAAATCACCAAAGACCTGACCGTCCAGTATTACTACGCCAACCTGGACGACTATTACACCCAGCAGTTTTTCGGCCTGATCCACACACTGGCGATCTCGGACAATCAATCCCTGAAAACCGACCTGCGTTACTTCAAGACCGACTCGTCCGGTAAAAACAGCTCGGGCACCTCGGGCTACAGAATCAGTGGCTACACCCAAGACAGCGATGGCGAGATCGACAACCGGACCTGGAGTGCCGCACTGATTTACTCCTTGGGTGCCCATGCGATTACGGCGGGTTACCAAAGCGTTTCGAGCGGTAGTAATTTCACTCAGCTCAATCAGGGCAATTTGCCGGACAAAGGCGCCGGTGGGGCCAGTCTTTACCTGTATACCGATCGCCTGATCCAGACCTTCACCCGCGCGGGCGAGCGCACAGCCTTCGGTCAGTATGCATATGACTTCGCAGCCTTGGGGGTACCGGGTTTGAAAGCGTCAGTCATGTACCTCAGCGGGGACAATATCAAGACGACATCCAGTGATAACCAGAAAGAATGGGAGCGGGATATCAGCCTGGACTACGTGCTCCAGTCCGGTGCGCTTAAAGGGGTTGGATTCGGTTGGCGCAATGGCAAGTCGAACAGCGAAGCGTCCCGCAACCAGGATCAGAATCGGTTGATCGTGACTTATAGCATTCCGCTGTTTTAGCTACTGGACATCACGATATCGCTCACTTCGAGGACGCTGGCCTACGGGAGGGGCTAGACTTTTGAGGGCATGCCGCTGGCGTCACTGTCTTGCCCATAGGTCCAGCACGCAGTGAAGATAGAAACTCGCATGGAACGGCGATATCACTGCGCCTTGGGGGAGTTCCCCCGAGCGCAGCTACCCTGCGGCCATCCCTTAGTCGCTTCCTTTGCCGCAGTCAGATTGCAAGATGATCCGATCTGAAAGGTTCGTTGAACCTGAAAAAACGTCATCCTAATTATCAATTACCTGTTGCAGGTGAATCGCCAACTCCGTTGCAAACCGCCGCTCCGGTGTCTCGACTTCGATGCCAAATAGCTCCTGAATCCGCGTGAGGCGGTATCTGAGCGTTGTCACATGCACCCCCATCGCATCCGCACAGGCCTGGCTACGGCATCTTTCGCGCAGATACACAGTCAGTGTTTCCAGATAAGGCGTTTGATGCTTGCGATCATGGGCCAGCATCGCGCCCACGCTTTCGTTGACGAAGGTACGAATATCCTCCCCGCCCACCGCGGCCACAAAGATCGGAATCGGCCCGAAGTCCTTATCGGAAATCGGCCCACGGCGGCCAAACGATCGGGCGATCTCGATCAGCCGCCGGCAGCGCTCCCACGCGGCCGGGTAATCGCTGAGAGCCTTGCAGACGCCACTGGCCAGCAGAATCGRCTCGCTCCCCAAGTAATGCGCCAGGTCATCGACAATCTGCCGCTTGAGCTTGGTCAGCCGCTCGCGGCCTTTCTCGCCTTCGGACGGCACCAGGCACACCAGACCGTTGTCGACGATGATTACCGTCGAGTGAATGCCCGCCCGTTGCAGGATACGGGCGACGTTGTGGTGCAGATTCTTCGCCTCCCGCGCCTTGTCGCCATAATCGACAATGATCATCTGCTGCGCGGTATTGAAGCCGAAACCCAGACGCTGGGCCCGCTGCTGAATGTCATCGGTGTCGCGCCAGCG
Organism: Pseudomonas sp. KB_15; assembly: GCF_052114525.1. Lineage (NCBI taxonomy): Bacteria > Pseudomonadati > Pseudomonadota > Gammaproteobacteria > Pseudomonadales > Pseudomonadaceae > Pseudomonas > Pseudomonas sp. KB_15. The sequence continues at coordinate 14,781 of NZ_JBFREX010000034.1, forward strand.
TCCTTCGAGTACTTCAAGCAGAAGTTCGGTCTGGGTGCGGGTTTCAAAGCGAAAGCGGATAAAGCTGCGCATCATCTGCACGCTCAAGGCGAACTTGGCGCTTTCCAGCATCAGCAGGTCCAGTTCGTTGACCGGCGCAGCCACCGGGAACAGCACCAACGCTCCCACCAGTTCTTGATCGACCATCAACGGCTCGATTTGCGCCCGCAGGGTGAACTGGCGCTGGCCGTCGTCGAGAAACAGGTTGACTGTGCTGCGCAAAGCACTACGCAAGCTTTCATGGGTCGCTTTGGAGATTTGCACCCCCAGCACACCAGCGACAGCCGACTGCCAGGCGGCATCATCGAACAATGCAGTGTCCGGCGAGCGACCGGCGACCACCTGATTGGCGGTAAAGTCCACGGCAATCACCGGGTTGGGCAATTGGTTGCCGACCATCAACGACAATGAGGTCACCGAACCTCCACCCAGCACGTGTTCCAATAAGGTGGTGTGCACATGCAACGCCTGTTGCATGCGTTCGGCGGCGCGACGCTCGGCTTCCAGTTGACGCTGGCGCTCCACGGCGATGGCACCCAGGTGGATGATCATGCCGAGGAACACCCGATCTTCCTCCGATACGTCCATGAGCGTGCGGGAAATCACGCTGAGCACCATGGGCCGGCCATCGAAGTCGGTGCAGTTCATCGGCATCACCATCACCGTGCGGTAATCCCGCTCCAGAGATTCGTGGCGATAACCGGGGTACTCGCATACGCGCACGTCACGGATAAATACCGGCTCATTGCGCTGCAAGGCGGTCATTACCGGGCTGGATGACAGCTCCCAGCAATCCACCAGCGGCCGCTGCACCAGGGTCGGGTCATGGCGGGCGATGACATGGCCAAAACCGGCTTCCATATCGATGGCCATGATCGAACTCATGGTCCAGTGGGTGTGCCGGCAACTGGCGTAGACCAACTGGTGCAGCATCGATTGCAGATCACCGCCGGAGTTGATCTGACTCGCCACATCACGCAACGACAGTATCTGCATTTCTCGATTCAAGGCGCTCACCTGAACATGGAGGTCAAGGCAGCCAACTTGCCTGCCAGGCCCGCCGGATACTTGCGCCGTTTCAGAGCAATGTCCAACTAATTTTCACTACGAAACCACGGAAGACGCTCTTTCCCTTTGCTCCTAGCCTAAGGCCACAACCAACAGCCACAAGGGCGACGAGTCATCATGAATCTGGAAAATCTGGGCGTCAGGAAATACTGCACCTTTATCGAAGAAACCTTTATCGAAGGCGGCAAGGACGCCGGTAAGCCGATCACCCTGATCGTAGTGGCAGCCGTGTTGAAGAACCCTTGGGCTGGCCAGGGTTTCGTCGAAAACCTGCGCCCGGAGATCCTGCGCCTGGCCCCGGGCCTGGGCTATGAAATGACCCGCCGCCTGACGGCTCTGATGCCGGGCGACAAGGTCGAAGCCTTTGGCAAGGCCGCCGCCGTCGGGGTCAACGGTGAAATCGAACACGCCTCGGGGCTGATCCACACCCTGCGCTTCGGCAACCTGTTCCGCGACGCCGTACAAGGCACCGCCTACCTGAGCTTCACCAACACCCGCAACGCTCCGGGCGCCCTGCTCTCGTTGCCGATGGTGCACAAAAGCGAAACCGGCAAGCGCTCGCACTTCCTGACCGCCAACTTCCAGGTCGCCGATGCACCGGGGCCGGACGAAGTGCTGATCGCCATTGGCGCCTCCGACGGCTCCCGTGCGCACCCAAGGATTGCCGACCGCTATCAAGACATGGCGGAGATGGAAGCGGAACAACTCAAGGACTGATCTTTCCTTCTTAACGCAGCAAAATTTCCACAAAACTTCCTCTTGATCGACGCAAGCCTACGGTTTTGCTTCCCCGTAGGCTTCTTCCAAACAACAAGAAACAGGAGTACTCCGATGCCAAGCACCGTGATCAATGCCAACGTCGCCGCCGTCGATCCCGGCGCCTTGCGCCAGGCCTTCGGCACCTTCGTGACCGGCGTCACCGTCATCACCACCCATGACGCCGAAGGCAATCCACGGGGCATGACGGCCAACTCATTCACCTCGGTTTCCCTGGACCCGCCGCTGCTGCTGGTGTGCGTCGGCAAATCGGCGGCCAGCTACACCGCGTTCGCCGCCAGCGAACAGTTTGCCGTGAACTTGCTGCATGAAGGGCAAGTGGACGTCTCGGGCACCTTTGCCTCCAAATCGCCAGACAAGTTCCAGACCGTCAATCACGACACGGTCCACACCGGGGCGCCGATCCTCACCGACAGCCTGACCTGGTTCGATTGCACCGTGCACCAGCGCATTGAAGCCGGCGACCATCTGGTGTTGATCGGCCAGGTTCGCGCCTTCGGCACCAGCCCCAAGTTGCCGCTGTGTTTTTGCCGGGGCCGCTACGGGAATATCCAGGACCCGCTACCGGCCAGTTGGCTGGACTCGCACAAGATGATCATTGGCTACCTGATCGAAGCCGGCGACGCGATCCTGTTTCGCGCCGATGGCCAAGGCGGCTGGACGCTGCCCGTAGCCGGCAAGCGCAAAGGCTTCATTGATGCCGGCCAAAGCTCGCTGCCGGTCGAACTGGAGTCGACCTTTCTGTATTCGGCGTTCGATGTCGACGACACCGACCCGGGTTACCTGATCTACCGCGCCCAACTCGACAGCCTTGATGTCGAGTTACCCGACACCTTGCGCTTCTTTCCCCTCGACGATTTACCCATCGAATTGATGCCGGTCAACGAACTGCGCTCGGTGGTGCGCCGCTATGCCCGCGAGCGCCAGAACCAGCAGTTCGGCATCTATACCGGCTCCGCCGCCAGCGGACGGGTGGCGATGATCGAGAACAGCGCACTGGCTGCCGAACCCCTTTGACACGCACCCACAGGACTCTTCCATGAAAACCACGGTCAGCGCCCTTGCGGGCAACCGCCTCAACCTGTTTATCGATGGCCGGTTCGTCGCGCCCGCCAGCGAAACCTGGGTCGACAGTTTCGACCCCACCACCGGCCAGGCCTGGTACCAATTCGCCCAGGCCGATGCCAGCGATGTGGCTAGCGCAGTCGCGTCGGCGCACAAAACTTTCCACGACCCGCAGTGGCGCAATATGACGCCCACCGCACGGGGCAAGTTGTTGTATCGCCTTGCGCAACTGGTCGCCGAAAACGCTGAAGAACTGGCCCTGCTGGAAACCCGCGACAACGGCAAGCTGCTTCGGGAAATGCGTGCCCAGATGAGTGCCCTGCCCGACGCCTACATCTACTTCGCCGGCATGGCCGACAAGCTGCAAGGTGAAACCATCCCGGTCAACAAGCTCAACCAGCTCAATTACAGCACCCGCGAACCGCTGGGGGTCGTCGGCATGATCACCCCCTGGAACTCACCGCTGATGCTGCTCACCGGCACCCTGGCGCCGTGCCTGGCGATTGGTAACACCGTGGTGATCAAGCCGTCGGAACATGCCAGCGCCTCTACCCTGGCCCTGGCCGAATTGGTGATCGAAGCGGGCTTCCCGGCTGGCGTGGTCAACGTCGTCACCGGTAACGGTGCCGTCACTGGTGATGCTCTGACTCGCCACCCGGACATCGCTAAATACGTGTTCACCGGCAGCACCGACACCGGCCGACGCATCGCCGGCAATGCGGCCAACAACCTGGTGCCGTGCCAGATGGAACTGGGCGGCAAGTCCCCCCATGTGGTGTTTGCCGACGTCGACATCGACAAGGCGGTCAACGGCGTGGTCTCTGGCATCTTCGCCGCGGCCGGGCAAAGTTGCGTCGCCGGCTCGCGCTGCTTCGTCGAAGCGCCGATCTACGACAAATTCGTTGAAGCCCTGGTGGCCCGCACCCAGCGCATCAAGGTTGGCCATCCCATGGAAGAACACACCGATATCGGCCCGCTGGCACTGCAAGCCCAGTTGCAAAAACTCGAAGGCTACATCGCCAGCGGCGCAAAACAGGGCGCGCAAGTGGCCATCGGCGGCAAACGTCCCAATGCCTCGAATCTGTCCGAAGGCTGGTACTTCGAGCCAACGGTGATGGCCAACGCCACCAACGACATGCCGTTCATGCGCGACGAACTGTTCGGCCCGGTGGTCGGCGTGATGCCGTTCACCTCGGAAGAACAAATGATCGGCCTGGCCAACGACACCCACTACGGCCTGGCCTCGGGGATCTGGACCCAGAACATCGACCGCGCCATGCGTTTCGCCAACCGGATCGACGCCGGCACAGTGTGGATCAACACCTACCGCAGTTCAGCCTACATGTCCGCCAATGGTGGCTTCAAGCAGAGCGGTTACGGCCGTCGTGGCGGCTTCGACGTGATGCGCGAGTTTTCCCGGGCCAAGAACGTGGTCATCGACTACTCCGGCGAAATGCAAGACCCCTTCGTCATTCGCCTGCGCTGATTATCCAAGGAGCACCTTATGAAATTTGCCGTATCCCTGAGCATGGAACGCTTTTCCCCTGACGTGCCCATGCAGACCGTCATGGCCAACCTGCTGGAACTGGCGCAGATCGCGGATGAAGGCGGCTTCGAAACCCTGTGGACCTCGGAGCACCACACCCTCGAATGCACCATCGCCCCCAACCCGTTCCAGACTCTGGTGTGGCTGGCCCAGCACACCCAGCGCATTCGCCTGGGCACCGCGACGCTGGCCGCCGCGTACTGGCATCCGATCCGCCTGGCCGGTGAAGCCGCGCTGTGTGATCACCTGACCAAGGGCCGCCTGGAGTTCGGTATCGCCCGCGGCTCTTATCAATACGAGTTCGACCGCATGACCCCTGGCCTGCAACAGCAGGAAGGCGTGGGCTATATGAAGGAGCTGGTGCCGGCGGTGCAAAAACTCTGGGCCGGCGATTACGCCCATGACGGCCATTACTGGAAATTCCCGCTGACGGCCGCCGTGCCCAAGCCCTTGCAAAAGGATCACCCGCGTATCTGGGTGGCCGCGCGGGATCCGGGCACCTTCGATTGGGCCGTGAGCATCGGTGCCAACATTCTCTCCACCCCGCTCTCGGCCCCGGCGGCAGAAATCGCCGTGCTGGGCGAGAAATTCAACAAAGCCGTGGCCGACAACCCCCATGTACCGCGTCCGCGGTTCATGATGCAGCGCCGCACCTGCGTCTACGCCAAGCCGGAGGACTGGGAACTGCCGGTCAAGCACAGCATGGACTTTGGCCGCGCCTTCGAAAACCTCATGCAGAACGTCGGCACCGTGCACAACGGCTTCCCGGAGTCTGTGCCCTTTGAAGCCGTGCGGGGCAAGGAGAACTACAACCCGGAAAACATTCGGCGCAACCTGATGTTCGGCACCCCGGAGGAAATCATCGAAAAGTTGCTCGACTACGAAGCCGCTGGCGTCGATCAGTATTGCCTGGGGCTCACCTTCAACCTGCCATTCGAATTGCAGAAGCAGACCCTGCGTCTGTTCATCGATGAAGTGATGCCGGTTTTCGCCGAACGCGAACGCGCCAAACGCCACGACAAGGTCACGGGGTAAGCGCCATGAGCCAGGCACAACAATTCAGTGTGGCCAACGTCACGCTCAACTATCGACTCGATGGCCATGGGCCGCGACCCCTGGTGTGCATTCATGGCGTTGGCTCAAGCCTTGAAGCATGGAGTGATGTGGTGAACGGATTGAAAGATCAGTTCACCATCCTGACCTTCGACCTGCGCGGCCACGGCCAGTCGTCCCGCACCCCGGGACGCTATGAGATCGATCACCTGGTGGGTGAAACGCTGGCCCTGGCCGATCACGTTGGCTTCAAGCACTTCGACCTGGCGGGCTTCTCGCTGGGTGGTTTGATCGCCCAGTGCCTGGCGCTGACACATCCGGCGCGGGTTCAGCGTCTGGTGTTGTTGTCGACGGTCGCCGGGCGTACTGCGCAGGAACGCGAACGGGTCCAGACACGGCTGGCGGCCTTGCAAGCCGGCGAACCGGTGGCGCATTACGAAGCGTCGCTGTCACGCTGGCTGACCGAGGATTTTCAGACGCATCACCCTGAGGCCGTCAGCCGTCTGCGGCAGCTGAACGCCAACAATGATCCCGGTTGTTATGCGGCGGCGTATCGGGTGTTGGCGGAGTCGGATTTCGGCGACCAACTCCAGCGGATTCGCTGCCCGACGCTGATTGCCACCGGTGCCGACGATGCGGGTTCCAACCCGAGAATGGCGGCCTTCATGCACGAGCGCATCCACGGCTCACAACTGAAAATCCTGCCGGGGTTACGCCACTGCATTCTCATCGAAGCGCCGCAACTGGTGGCGAATCTGATGCGTGACTTTCTGATTGATGTTCCGGAGGTACAACATGGATAAGTCATTGCAAGCCCAGGGTGAAACGGTTCGCCGTCAAGTCCTGGGGAATGCTTACGTCGACCAGGCGCTGGGCAAGGCCGATGATTTCTCCCGGCCGTTCCAGGACGTGCTCAACGAATACTGCTGGGGCATGGTCTGGACCGATGAAGGCCTGGACCTCAAGCAACGCAGCCTGCTGAACCTCGGCATGCTCGCGGCGCTGGGCCGCATGGACGAGTTTGCCACGCACTTCTGCGGCGCCATCCGCAATGGCCTTACGGACGAGGAACTGCGCTGCGCCCTGATACAGGTCGCGGTGTACTGCGGGGTGCCAGCGGGTGTCGAAGCCTTCCGCGTCGCCCGGAATGCACGGGAAAGCATGGGTGCGACAGATTCCGCTACCGGCTGACGTCTCAACCTTGCACTCGCCACACCGCTCATGCTGTAAGTGCCCCGCACAACAACAAAAATTTTCAGATTGCACCCTTGCGCCCGTAGCAGCTGAAAGACCATTAACTGCCAGAAGCCCAAAAAATTTCTATTGATGAAATTTTCCACAGATTGAAAAACAACAATTGGAGGCAATTGGTGAGCGAACGACTGAAGATTGAGAACCTCTACAAGGTCTTCTCCTCAACCCCGGACAGAGCCATGCAGCTCTTGACCGCCGGCGCCAGCAAAGACCGGATCCTGGCCGAGACCGCGACGGTGGTCGGCCTCAACAACGTGTCGCTGTCTATTCCCAGCGGTGCGATCTACATGATCATGGGCCTCTCCGGCTCAGGGAAATCCACCCTGGCCCGCTGCATCAACCGCTTGAACGAACCCACGGCCGGCAAGATCCTGCTGGACGGCAAAGACCTGGTGGCCCTGAACGAAAGCGAGTTGCGAGAGGTGCGACGAACGCGCATCTCCATGGTGTTCCAGCACTTCGCCCTGCTGCCGAACAAGACCGTGATCGAAAACACCGAGTTCGGCCTCAAGCTTCGCGGCGTTCCTGCCGCCCAGCGGCGCAAACGCGCCGAGGAAGTGCTGGCCATCGTCGGCCTGGCCAAGTGGGCCGATCATCACCCCCATGAACTGTCCGGCGGCATGCGCCAGCGGGTTGGTCTGGCCCGCGCCCTGACCACCGACGCCGATGTGTTGATCATGGACGAAGCCTTCAGCGCCCTCGACCCGTTGATCCGCACGGAAATGCAGGACGAACTGCTGCGCCTGCAACGCACCCTGAAAAAAACCATCCTGTTCATCACCCACGACTTCCAGGAAGCACTGAAGCTCGGCACGCGCATTGCGATCATGGCGGACGGCCAAGTGGTGCGCGAAGGCACGCCCCAGGAAATCGTCGCCAACCCCGGCAGCGACTACGTGGCCGGATTTACCCGCGAGGTGGATCGCTCGCGGCTTTTCGATGCGCGCTCGATCATGGAGCAAGCCGGCACCCTGCTGGTCCAGGACGACATCCGCATCGTCGGTAATGAAAGCGCCAGCGCGTTTGTGCTGAATGCCGCCGGCGAGGCAATTGGCGTGCTGGACTCCCGTGCACTGCTTGCGGTGGGCGGTGGTGCCGATGCTCGGCAACGCCTGTCGCTGCAGTTTGTCAGCGTGCCGGCCAGCGCCAAGTTGGTGGAAGTGGCACGGCTGCTCAAACCCGGCCTGCCGGTCGCGGTGGTCGAGGCTGACGGTGTGTTTGTTGGCACCCTGAACAGCGCCCACATCCTGGATTGCATCGCCGGCCTCCCTTCCAGCCCCCCGGCCACTCGCCCTTTCGTCTCGGAGGTTGCACACCATGCTTAGTTCAGAAGACCTCGCCGTTTTCCCCGTGGACCAATGGATCAGCCAATGCGTCGAGTGGCTGGGCATTCATTTTCGCCCGATGTTCCAGGCCATTCGCTGGCCGGTGGAGCACCTGCTGGCGTTCAGCGACACGGTGATCCACGCCATTCCGTTCCCGGTGATGGTGCTGCTGATGTTCCTGATCGCTTACCGCGCCGCCAGCCTGGGGGTAGCGCTATTCAGTGCCATTGCCCTGGTGATCATCGCCACGCTGGGGGTGTGGGACGAGGCGATGACCACCCTGTCGCTGATCACCACGGCGATTGTCATCTGCATGGTCATCGGTATTCCCGTGGGAGTTTGGTGCGCCCGCAGTGAACGGGTCTGGGCCGTGATGCGACCGATCCTCGACATCATGCAGACCACGCCGACCTTCGTGTACCTGGTGCCGGTGGTGATGCTGTTTGGCGTCGGCACCGTGTCGGGCGAAGTGGCGGTGGTGATTTCTGCCTGCCCGCCGCTGATCCGCTTTACCTACCTGGGCATTCGCATGGTCGAAACCGAACTGGTCGAAGCAGGCCAGGCCTTTGGTGCCGACCGTCGCCAATTGCTCTGGGAAATCCAGTTGCCCCTGGCGATCCCGACCATTCTCGGCGGGCTGAACCAGACGGTGCTCACCGCCATGGTGATGTCCGTGGTGGTGGCGATGATCGGTGCCGAAGGTCTGGGCCTGGTGGTGTTGCAAGGCCTGGGACGGATGGACGTGGGCCGTGCGGCGGTGGGCGGGATCGCCATTGTGTTGCTGGCGATGATGCTCGACCGCATCACACAGAACCTGGCACAACCGACGCCGCACAAGCGCAAGTCGCTGTTCAAACGGCTGCTCAATTCGCGCCAGGTCAACGCATAAGAAAAAGAAGTCATGAATGCCAGTTATTGACTGCCGCACCTTAACCATAACGAGAAAAACAAAGAGGAAAATCATGATGCGTCCATTCAACGCCTTGCTTGGATTTGCAGCAACGTTGTCCGTGGTGGGTCTGGCTTGCACTGCGGTGCAGGCCGAGGACCTGCCGGGCAACGGCAAGACCATCCGCTTCGTGCAGTCGGAAAGCACCGGCGGTAACTACGTCATCACCAAAATCGCCATCGAAGCCAGCAAGCGCCTCGGTTACGCCACCAAGTTGAGCACCGTCAATACCACGCTGTTTTTCCCGGCAGCGGCCCAGGGCGACCTGGACCTCTCGATGGACGTGACCCTGCCGCAGTTGCAACCCAGCTTTGACAAGGTCAAGGAACGTACCGAGGTAGTAGGCGCCGGCTCTATCACTGGCGCCGGCTACAACGGCTACATGATCGACAAGAAAACCGCCGACGCTTACCACATCACCAGCCTGGAACAGCTGAAAGACCCGAAGATCGCCGGGCTGTTCGGCAAGAACGGCAAGGCTGACCTGATCAGCTGCGACCCGGGTTGGGGCTGCGGCGATGTGGTCGACTATCAACTCGACAAGTTTGGCCTGAAGGCCACCGTCAACCCCGTACGCGGCAAATATGAGGCGTTGATGTTCGAGAACGTCGCCCGTCTCAAGCGCGGCGAACCGGTGTTTTTCTATGCCTGGGCGCCGTCGTGGATGACCAACACCATGGTGCCGGGCAAGGACGTGGTGTGGCTGCCGACACCGTTTGACGCCCTGCCTGGCAATGTACCGAGCACCACTTCGGCGCTGACTCCCGGGGTGGCGGGTTGTGCCGGTGGCGCCGACCCATGCCGCATGGCCATGGCCGCGTGGAACTGGTACGCCATCGGCAACAAGCAATTCATCGCCGCCAACCCGGCCATCAAGTCCCTGGTGGAGCAGATGACGTTCCCCCAGTCGACCTGGAGCTACTGGGAAAAAACCATCAGCCAGGATGGTTCAAGCGAACGCAATATTCGCAAGTTGGCTGACGACTGGATGAGTGAAAACAAGGCGACGATGGATGGGTGGGTGGCCACGGCCAAAAACGCTCAGTAGCGCCAACTACCTTGTGTCGAGCGGGGACGCCCGCTCAACACAAAAACCTCTGTTTGACAGCCTGTAATCAGAAAAAAACTACTGTTGCCCCCTAACCAAACCGCGAATTCCCCCCACCGCCCTGCCCTAGCATTAGTTGTACTCAGACGATTGGGAGTAACACCATGACCAACAATTACCCGTTGCTGTTCAAGGCCCTGTGCTATGTGGACGGCCATTGGGTCCACAGCGACAGCGGCCACAGCATCGCCGTGCACAACCCCGCCGATCAGACATTGATCGGTCATGTACCGCTGCTCGATCAACCGCAGATCGTCGCCGCCGTCGATGCCGCGCACCGTGCTTTTGCCGAGTGGCGCGAGCAAAGCCTGGAGGCACGCGAGAAGATTTTGCGGCGCTGGGCGGCGTTGATTCTTGAGCATCAGGAAGACCTGGCGCGCATCCTCAGCCTGGAACAGGGCAAGTCCCTGACCGAGTCCCGTGGCGAAATCGCCTATGCCGCCAGTTTCATTCCCTGGTTCGTCGAAGAGGCCCGGCGCCTGTACGGGCAAAACATTCCCAGCCACATCCCCGGCGCGCACCTGGGCACAGTCAAGGAGCCAGTCGGCGTCTGCGCGTTGCTGACTCCGTGGAATTTCCCCTCGGCCATGATCACCCGCAAAGCGGCCGCAGCCCTGGCCGCCGGTTGTACCGTGGTGATCAAACCAGCCCATGAAACACCTTACTCGGCGTTCGCCTTGGCGCAACTCGCCGAGGAAGCGGGTTTCCCGGCCGGTGTGTTCAACGTGGTGTTGGGTGAACCGCAGATGACCATGCAGACCCTGGTGCAAGACAGCCGCGTGCGTTCGGTGAGTTTCACTGGTTCGACCCGCGTCGGTAAGTTGGTGCTGCAGGCGGCGGCTCAGGATGTGAAAAAGGTTTCGCTGGAACTGGGCGGCAACGCGCCGTTCATTGTCTGCGCCGACGCCGATCTTGAGCTGGCGGTGAAAATCGCGGTAGCGGCCAAGTTCCAGACCTCCGGCCAGGATTGCTGCGCGGCAAACCGCATCATGGTCGAGCGTTCGGTTTACCCGGAATTTCTCAAGCGCTTTGCCGCTGCCGTGCGTGAGTTGAAAGTCGGTCCGGCCATGATCGGCGACCGCGAACAACAGGTCGATGTCGGCCCGTTGATGCACCAGGCCGCCTTCGATGTCACCGCCGAACGTGTCGCCGATGCTTTGCAACAAGGCGCGCAACGGCTGGTCGGCGGCGAGGCCCATGCCCTTGGCGGTTTGTTCTACCAGCCAACGGTACTGGCCGACGTCACACCGCAAATGCGCATCTACCGCGAAGAAAATTTCGCGCCGATTGCCGGGGTAATGCCGTTCGACACCCTCGACCAGGCCGTCGAGATGGCCAACGACACCGAATACGGTCTGGCCGCCTACATTTGTTCCAATCGCCTGGACCTGATTTACCCGCTGATCCGCCGACTCGACCACGCCATGGTCGCTGTCAACGGCGTCAAGTTCACCGGCCATCCGATCCCGTTCGGTGGAATGAAAGCCTCGGGGCTCGGCCGTGAAGGCGGCACCGAGGGCTTCGAAGCCTTTGTCGAAACCAAATACTTTTGCCTGCACCATCAAGGCCAGTTCTAAGGCCAGTTCTCAGGAGACATGCCATGAACCAAGAACTCGACTCGCTGTTCGAACAAGACCGTGCGCACTTCATGCACCCTTCGACTCACGCCCATGACCACGCCAGCGGCGCGCTCAAAGGACGCATCATCCAAGGCGGCTCGGGTATCCGCATCCGCGACCACGAAGGCCGTGAACTCATCGACGCCTTCGCCGGCCTGTACTGCGTGAACATCGGCTATGGCCGCACCGAAGTTGCCGACGCGATCTACAAGCAAGCCAAGGAGCTGGCCTATTACCACACCTACATGGGGCACTCGACCGAAGCGATCATCGAGCTTTCGAGCCGCATCATCGACTGGGCGCCTGAAGGCATGAAGAAGGTCTATTACGGCCTCTCCGGTTCCGACGCCAACGAAACCCAGATCAAACTGGTGCGCTACTACAACAACGTATTGGGTCGCCCGCAGAAGAAAAAAATCATCTCCCGCGACCGTGGCTATCACGGTTCGGGGATCATGACCGGCAGCCTGACTGGTCTGCCGAGCTTCCATCAGCATTTCGACCTGCCGGCCGAAGGCATCAGGCATACAGTGTGCCCACACTGGTATCGCAAGGCGCCGACCGGCATGGATCAAGCCGCGTTCGTACGTTATTGCGCCGACGAACTGGAGAAAATGATCCTCGCCGAAGGCCCCGATACCGTCGCCGCATTCATTGGCGAACCGGTCATGGGCACCGGCGGCATCGTGGTCCCTCCTGCCGGTTACTGGGCAGCGATTCAGGCGGTGCTGAACAAGTACGACGTGTTGCTGATCGCCGACGAAGTGGTCTGCGCCTTCGGTCGCCTGGGATCGAAGATGGGCAGCCAGCGTTATGGCATGCGTCCGGACCTGATCACCACGGCCAAGGGCCTGACCAGTGCTTATGCGCCGCTGTCAGCAGTGATCGTCGGCGAAAAAGTCTGGGATGTGATCGATAAAGCTTCCGAGTCCCAAGGCGCCATGGGCCATGGCTGGACTTATTCCGGGCATCCGATCTGCGCGGCGGCGGCCTTGGCCAACCTCGATATCCTGGAGCGGGAAAACCTCACGGCCAACGCCGAAAAGGTTGGCGGTTACCTCAACCGCCGGCTGCGCGAAACCCTCGAAGGCCATCCGTTGGTGGGTGAAGTACGTGGCGACGGCATGCTCGCCGCCGTCGAGTTCATGGCCGATCGTGAACAGCGCACACCATTCGATACGGCCTTGAAGGTCGGTCCGAAAGTCTCGGCAGCCTGCCTTGAGCGCGGCATGATCGCCCGGGCGATGCCCCATGGCGACATCCTCGGCTTCGCCCCGCCACTGATCCTGACCGAGGCCGAGGCGGACTTGATTGTCGATATCACCAAGGGAGCGATTGACCAGGTGGCCGCAGAAGTATTGGGTTAACGCTATCGTTGTGGCGAGGGAGCTTGCTCTCTCGCCACAGGTTAAGTTGATACCCTGATACTCCCCCCGTCCGTAACAGAGTTCTTTGACGATGCACAAGCTCGACCGCTATGACCTGAAAATCCTGCATCTCCTTTCCGAGGATGGGCGTATCACCAAGTCGAACCTGGCCGAGGCGATCAACTTGTCCGTAACGCCCACGTGGGAGCGCGTGCGCAAATTGGAAAGCGCCGGCCTGGTGAAGGGCTATCGCGCGGTGATCGACTGGAACCTGGTGTTCAAGAGCCAGCAGCTGTTGGTGGAAATCACTCTGTCCCAACACACGGCACACGGCATGCGCCGCTTCGAACAGCGCATGAGCGATGCCGCCGAAGTGGAGTTCTGCTACGCAACCGGAGGCGGCGTGGATTACATCGCAATGATTCGCGCGCCGGACATCGATCAGTACCAGCGCTTTATCGACCAGTTGCTGCTTGAAGGCCTGGGCATCGAACGCTACTTCACCTACATCGTCACCAAGACCATCAAGACCGGCGGGGCGCTGCCGTCGCAGGCACTGGCCCCTCTACCGACCTCTGACTAACGCCAAGTTTTGGCCCATCAAACTCAAATCTGATCCGCGTCGTGATAGAGCTGCGCAAAGCTCACCAGACCGATTAGCTTCTCGATCTGAGCCAGAGACTTTTGCCTGGCTTTCCACACCGGCGTGATGACGAACTCCTTGGGGAGAGTTGAAAGATCCTGTTCCAGAACGAAGGCAAAAACCTGAAGCTTGCCATCCTTCACGGCGCAAACAACCTTCCAGAAGCGAGATGGGATCTGAACTCGCTCGGTTCCAGAAAACACTTCATCGTCGTCGGACAAAACCGGCCCTGCAAAAATGCAGTAGCGCTCAGAATCCGCTTGCGACCCAATAAAGTTCTCTAGCTGTCCCCAAATACCACTCTTGCCGGTCTGGTTGAAATTTCCACGCTGAGGGGAGCAGTTGGTTACGTGGTAGGTATCACCATTGGCCCGCTGAATTTGCTCAAAAGTTTTTCCCCAGCAGACATCTTCTCGACGAACAATGTGCCCCTTATCAAAGGCCCCATTGTCCTTGGTGTAAAACCGATCCGGAATCTGAAAACACTCGTCAACGCGCGGGTCAAGAACCCACTTTTCCATTTCTCCTTTTTTGAGCAGACCTGTAAGTCCGGCCCGTGTGTAGTCATGCCCCGGTTGCGGTTGTATAACTTGCGTGCGGCCATCAACATTCGAGGCCGTGAAGATGGCCAGCTTTCTTTTCCGGTGCAAAACGACACTGAAGTGCTCGTAAGGAATGATTGAATCGCCACTCTTGGTTGGGGCGATCAACGACGGGTCATTGACCTCAGGGAGGGGGGTGTCGAGACCGAGAAAATTCAAATCGAAGCCAGTTCTGGTCGAGTAATCAATATCGATAATCGGCTCTTTGTAAGTCTCCGTCGCGACGCTCACATCTGTCATGTCTGCAGCAACATTGCCGGCCAGATTTCGCTGCGTCCCCAGCCCCAATCTTGCTGCGAGACCGGCAAATGGCTCACCCAGTTCAAGCACCAATGTCCCCAGTTCCAAACGCCCTCCCCCGGTAACGGACGCATAAACAGGTGTTGAAGCCGACGCAGGCGCAACTGAAGCAGGTTGCAGAGTAACCTCCTCGCTTCGACGAGAGGCGTGAAACGCGGTGGAAAGGATATCGCCCCCTTCCCGCGAGGCCACCAACTCTGCCAGATAGCCCTGGTTTTCTGGTGCCGCCTGATCAATGTGAGCGCAAATACTACTGACACGTATGCCTTCGTTGGCGGCCCAATCCACCAGCGAATCTTCAATACCATCAAGGCTGTCGACCGAAGAGCCGTCACGTAGCATCGGGCGGCCTGAGGCGTCTTTCTTCGGCACGCCTGAATGGTGCAACGCCACCACCTGAAAACTATCGTTCAGAACCGCCGCACCACTGGAACCGGGGGCCGTATCACTTCGGTACAAAAGCACGTCCGCCAGACTGTCTTCCATACATTCATTTTCCCGAATGGCCCATTGCCGAGGCGCACCACCAGGATGCTGGACAATCGTGAGCCATTCGCCTTTCACCGCCTTACCGCTGGTTGGCATCAACCGGTGGTAGCCGAAACGCGATAATGGTGTAGCTCCATCGACTGACTTGGGTTCCACTGCAACCAAGGCAAAGTCAAACTCGACGTTGTTAAAAAAATACAGGTCAGGCCGCAAATGAAATCGGTAGGTTGGTTCAGGATCGCCGGCCACGTTCATACGATAGTTAAACTCTGCCAATGAGGGCGCAGCCTCTTCAGCGCTGCGCAAAACATGCTCATTAGTGAGTAGCAGCCGGGGCGACACCATGAACCCTGTTCCTGAACCCAGAGATCGTCCATCTTGCCCACGAATCAGAATGCGACAAACCGGCATGCCCGCCAGCAGGGCCCGATCAAAAAAAAATTCGTCGACCAGATCGTTCGTCCCCATGATCCGCTCTTGCTCGACTGGGGTTGGCCGAGCACCTCCGGCAGATAGAAAGGCTCGCCTCACTAACAGCTTGAGCGGTAAATCGTGAGCCTCAACCGTTGGTGTAGTGCTCAGTGGTTGGTTGCCGCCGCTCGCCGCCATGGCGGCTCGTTGTGCGCTCAAATCCAGTTGGTGCTGACGAACGATGCCCATTCAATCTCTCCTTTATCTTCCCGGACGCGAGTCTAGCGACGCGCTAGCAGTCAAAGGGTAGACGAGGAAGTGTCAGGCCATGAGCAGTGTTGATGAGTACTTCGCGAAAGGAAGAACAGGGCAAAATCCAGGTTTGAGCCTCTTGCCCATACACAGATATGGCCAGCCGAAGATCCATCATTGAGGCTGATCAGCGGATTGATCATGCAAAGCCTTAAACCCGCGCTGCAAATCTTCGATCAACGCCGCGACATCTTCCAGGCCGATATGCAACCGCAACACAGGATTCATTGTGCGATCAGCCGCGCTGTTACGGTGTTGGGTATCGGCCAAGGTGATCAGACTTTCAAAACCACCCCAAGAAGCACCCAAACCGAATAGCTGCAGTGCATCAATAAAGCGCTCGACATACTCGTCGTCCGCCTCGCTCAATTCAAAGGACAGCAAGCCGTTGCTGCCGGTGAAATCTCGCTGCCACAAGACGTGGCCAGGATGATCGGTCAAGGCCGGATGGAACACCCGTTTCACCTGCGGTTGCGCTTGCAACCAAAGAGCGACTTCCAAGGCCTGGCGCTCATGCACCTCCAGGCGTGGCGCCAGCGTTCGGGCGCCTCGCAATACCAGATAAGCGTCGTCGGGGCTGACGGTCGCGCCAAAGGCATCGCTCATATTCATCATGGGCTGCCAGGCTGCTTCACAGGTGCAGACACTGCCCATGACCACATCACTGTGGCCGCTCAGGTACTTGGTCAGCGCCATGATCGAGATGTCCGCACCAAGTGTCAGCGGTCGGTACAGGTAACCGGAGCCCCAGGTGTTGTCGACGGCCAGCAAAATCCCTCGCGGTTTGCACAAGGCGGCGATGGCCGGCAAGTCGCACAGTTCATACAACAAAGAGCCTGGCACTTCGGTGTAGACCATTTTGGTGTTGGCTTGCAATTGAGCCTGCAAGTCACGGCCGTCCGGGGCGAAATAATTGACCTGAATACCGAAGGGCTGAAGAAACTCTCGTGCCAGACGCCGCACAGGTGCGTATACCGCGTCGGTGATCAGCACATGATCGCCGGGTCGCAGGTAAGCGAGAAACGTCTGCGCGACCGCTGCCAACCCGGTACCGAACAAGCGAGTGCGATACCCCCCCTCCAGCTCGGTGACCAGGTCTTCGAGGGCAAACGCCGTTGGATTTCCGCGTGCTCCATAACTCAGCACACGCTCGCTATCACGGCGAGCTCGGGCGTCTCGCATTTGCGCCAGATTGTCGAACAGCACGGTGCTTAAGCGAGTGACCGGCACATTGACTGCGCGGCCGCCGGCACCCTGAGCCCGCGCCGAATGCACAAGGCGCGTACGCACCTGCGAATCCGAACGAGCGGGAGGTTGTAATGGCTTGAAACTGGCGATTTCGTCGTCGCTCATCTGCGCCAGCAAACCAATTTCCCAAGCCAGATACTGACGCGCCGCGTCTTTGTTACCGGAGTGGCGGTCATGGGTAAAAAACAGAAAATCGATGCATCGATCATTGGATGGCGTGTCCGGGTTTTCCTGCACGGCGAAACCCGCTGCACGCCAGGCCTCGAGCCCACCGTCAAGCAGCTGCACCTGCGCACGCTGGGCGTGAGGTAATTCCTGTGCGGCGAGCGCAGCCAGTCGCGGATCATCGGCCAGTAACACCAGCGGTCGCTGTTCGCCCGCGACGTGTGACGCCAGCAACGAGCGGATCGACCAACTCGCGCCGACAATGTGCCCTTTGCGATAGGTCATGCTCGGACGAACGTCGATCAGCGCGACGGCGTTATCTTTCAACGCATCAGACAGTGCCCGTGCAGTGATCGTTGACAACTTTTCATGAGCGAAGACTTTACCCGCGGGTAACGCCAGGCCACTGCTCATACCACCTTCCAGTACATACGCCTCATGCCCCAATTGGCGCAGCCAACTCGCGACGACAGGCGCCCGCACGCCATCGCTGTCGATCAGCACCAGCCGCGCCTGACGCACGCCGATATACAGATCAGTCGATTGAACTAACTGACCACCTGGCGTGTGTTGAGCACCAGGTAAACTGCCGGCGGCAAACTCTTCGGCGGTGCGCACGTCGCACAAAAACAGACTGCGCCCGGCGTCTGTGGCCCACTGCACGACCTTTGCAGCCGTTACCGTTTTCACACCGGCCCGCTCCGCCAGTTGTGTAGCCGCCAGACGTTGCGCCGTTAGTGGTGCAACCGACACCGCATCGGCAAAACGACGGCTGCTGCCATGCTCCAGTTGAAAGTCTTCCAGGTACCAGCCTTGGGTTCCGTTTTCCAACGCGTAGACCGGATTCTTCAAACCCAGGTTGATCAGTGTCTGCGCACCGATAATGCTACGGGTTCGACCAGCGCAATTGATCACGATTGGCGTGCTGTTGTCTGGCACCAGGTCATGGATTCGATAGCCCAGCTCGCCGTTCGGGCAACACACTGAACCGGGAATGGTCATCTTGCGGTATTCATCGAACGGCCGGCCGTCGAGTACGACCAGTGGCTCGCCACGAGATTGCAAATCGGCCAATTGTTGCGCGGTGACATGCGGTGTATGACTGGCCTCTTCCACCAACTCGCCAAAAGCCTTGGACGGGACATGCACGCCGGCGAACAGTTGATAACCGGCGGCCTGCCAACCATCCGCACCGCCCTCCAGAACGTGCACGTTGCCATACCCCAACGCATGCAGGCGCTGGGCAGAACGCGAAGCGACATCACCGCCGTTCTGGTCATAGATCACCAGCCGCACTTGGGGATTCGGTGCAAGACGCAGCACCTCCAGCTCCAGTCGGCTGTAGGGCAGGTTGATCCCGAAAAACAGATGGGCTTCGCCATACTGGCCATGCTCGCGCACATCAAACAGGGCGATTTCCTGCCCGTCGAACAGCCACTGCTGCAATTGCTCTGGGGTTACGGTCTGGTTCATGGGTGTTCTGCTCGAAAGAAAATTATTGAAGCGCCAGAGAGCGCTCATTGGCCGCCAGTTCGCGGCCCTTCGCATACGCACGTTGAATGGCTAGACGCGCCTTGTTAGCTAGATAATTGAGAATGGCGCCGGATTCGAACAGGCTCAGCGGTTCGCTCAACCCCTCTGGCGCATGGTCGACAATCGCCGGAATTCGCCCATTGGCGCTGATCCGCTGGAACGCCGCCGGCGTCTGTTCGCCGTCGCGGATGTTGATCGGCACCATGCGGTAATCCAGCTCAAGCTCTTCCAGCAGAATGCCGATCTTCAACCCATTGCCGGTGGGCCAGTAGTAAAGATCGATCATGCGTAAGCCTTGATCGACGGCGCCATTTGCGAGGCGTTGTAATTGAGAATGCGTCCGTCGGCCTCAACGCCATAGCGACCATTGAGGGACTCCAGCGGCAGACCATAGAGATGGAAATGCAAGGTCGCCTGCTCACCCTCGACGCGAATGCCGTGCAAGTCTTCACCGAGGAACGAGATCGACGTGCCGGGTTGCACGATCACTTCCTTTTCCAGGTGCAAGGTGGTGAAACCAGGCTCGCGACCTTCGTCATCACGGCTGTAAACGTAGTTGATCTCCTGGCCTTCGACGGCACTGATAATCGCCCAGGTTTCGTGGTTGTGCGGGATCGTACTTTTGCCCGGCAACAGTGAGTTCAGGTACAGCGTCGGTGTGTCTCCGTCGTCATTCAGACGGTAACGAAAGGCAGAACTGCCCTGCCCCGGCACCGGTGCGGGAAACTCGTCGAAATTGAATAGATCACGGCGTTCGGCCAAGGCTTCGAGCAGGGAAACAATTTCCACCAGTGCGGCGCGGTCAACGCCGTTTTGGTTAATGACTCGGATTTTCTTCAGGAAATCTTCGATAACGACGGCACGGTTTTCGGTACTCATAAACAGGCTCCTCGGTTTTAGACGGACAGGCTGTAGCGACCCAGGTTGGTCAGCAGATAAGGGTCGTTGGCGACAACAGGACGGCGCCCCGGATCACCCAATGCATGGCGCAGGAACTCCCGGGTGCGCTCGCTGGTCGGGCGTTGAAAAATCTGTGCGGCGCTGCCGTGCTCAACGATCACGCCGTTTTCGGTGAAATAGACGATGTCGCTGATCTCTTCGGCGAAACGCATCTCGTGGGTGACCAGCACGCAAGTCATCCCCTCTTCGGTCAACTCGCGAATCACCGTCAGCACCTCGCCGACGGTTTCCGGGTCAAGGGCGGACGTCACTTCATCGAACAGAATCAGTTCCGGTCGCATCGCCAGCGCCCGGGCAATTGCCACACGTTGTTGCTGGCCCCCGGACAGTTGTCCCGGATAGGCATCGGCCTTGTGCTCCATGCGCACTTTGGCCAGCAAGGCACGTGCCTCTTTTTCGGCATCGACCCGGCTGCGCCCCAACACCTTGCGCGGTGCAATGACCAGGTTCTCCAATACCGACAGGTGCGGAAACAGGTTGTACTGCTGAAAGACAAACCCCACGCGCTTGCGCAATTCGATGCGCTGGGCTTCCTGGGCCAATTTGTGAACTTCGGTCGTGCCGACACGGATACTGCCGCGCTGGGGCTGCAACAGTCCGGTGATGCAACGCAGGATGGTCGACTTGCCAGAGCCCGACGGGCCGATGATCGACACCGCCTGCCCCCGATGCACGTCGAGGTCGATGCCGTGGAGCACCAGGTTACTGCCAAACGACAGGTGCAGATCGCGCAGGCTCACCAGCGGCTCAGCGACGGTTTCAATAGAAGGCATAACGTCGCTCCAGGCGTTGGGTGAGACGGGAAATCGGGTAGCAATAAGCAAAGAACAGCACCAGCAAGCTCAGGTAGATCACCACAGTGAAACCGGTCATGTTCACGGTGTTGCTGGCAATCTGTGCGGTGTCGATCACATCATGCACGCCCACCAGAGAGGCCAGCGCAGTGCCCATGGTGATCACCGCATACAGGTTCATCCACGGTGGCAACATGCGCTTGAAGCACTGCGGCAGAATGATCGATCGGAATATTTGCCCCCGGGTAAAAGCCAGCGAGCGTGCGGCCTCCCATTGAGTGCCGGGGATCGAAGCGATGGCGCCACGGAAGATTTCCGCAACGTTGGCGCTCGCCGGCAAGGCCAGGCCGATCGTCACTTTGACCCAGTCCGGAAACGACACGTGAGCGCTACCGATGTGGATCTCGAACGGGAACACGTAGGTAGTGAAATAGATCAGCACCAGCCAGGGTGCATTGCGGAAGATCTGCACCCAGATCCGCGCCGGCAAACTCAGAAGACGCAGCGGCGACAACCCCAGCGCCCCAACCAGCAACCCCAGCAGCGAGCCCAATGCGATCGCGACCAGGCTGATTAGAATGTTCTGACCAAAGCCTGCGACCAGTGCCGGCGACCATTGCAGCAACGCCTTTAACACCGGACTTTGCGGGGCGAACCACACCAACCAGAGCACGATGCAGACCAACAGCAGAAGTTTGCCGACATGCCGACGCGGCCAGGCCACCGGTACGGTGACGGACGATTCAATGGCCATAACCAGGCATCCTCAGGTGCGCTTCAAGGTAGCGCCCCACGCAATTGACAATAAAACTCAGCAGACCGAAAAAGCTCAGGATCAAAATCATCATTTCCAGAACGTTATCGCTCTGCGTCCAGATCATGATCGACGCGTAGGTGATGTCTGCGACGGCAATCGCCGAGGCGACGGCGGTCATCTTCACCAGGTCGATCAGGTTGTTGATCAGCGAAGGCAAAGCGAACCGCAGGGCCAGCGGCAGTTGCACGTTCCATAGCAACTGACGGCTGCTGAATGCCAACGAACTGGCCGCCTCCAGCGTCACCGCCGGTACAGCCTCGATGCCGGCGCGCAGGGCCTCGGCATGGAAAGCGCCCTTGTGCAACGAGATCACGATCACCACCCAGGCGAACGGCGTCAGTGGGTTTGCTGCACCAACGGCTTGAGTGAGCAACATGTTCAATACGAGGAACGCGCAATACAGCTGCACCAGGGTCGGCGTGTTGCGGGTGACTTCGATGAACACACGTGCCGGTTTCGCCAACCAGGGATTGCCCGACGTCAGCATCGCCGCCAGTCCGAGCCCGGCGAGCAAACTGCCGAGAATGGTGCACAGGCACAACCACATCGTGGTCAACGCACCCTGCACCACGCTGCCGCGTTGATAGGTGTCCAGCAGGAAGTTGTAGTTCAGACCGAACCCGGCAGCCCAGTGGACGAAAAGCTCCAACCAATGACTCATGCTTCTCCCCGCAATTGCGTGCAGGCCCGGGCAATGCGACGTCCGGATTCAGCGACGCTATCGATCGCGGTGGACAGGCGAAACCAGGACGACAATGCAACAACGCTGGCCAGGCACAGTGAGGTCAGGTTTTTAGTGGAAAAATGACGGTTCATGCGCGACTACCTTGAATAGCCGTCGCGCGATGCGGCGGCGTATTGAATACGACGAGGTGAATCAGGCGCCGTTGGCCTGGAACTGCTTTTGCAGCTCCACCAGCGCAGGTGACGCGGGGGTGATGTGATTGCGGGTCTGGGCTTCGATCAACCAGCCGCTGCGGTGCAGTTCCTTGACGATCGGGTCGAGCTTGGCCTGGATGTCACTTTCACCACGACGCGTCCAGATCACCGACGGCGCCGGGTTAAGTTCCGGACTGATGGCGCGATAGCCTTGCCATTCGGTGTTGTCGGCGATTAACGGATTGATCAGTGTGGCGTCATGTACTGCCGCAACGCAGTTGTTGCCACGCAGTGCTAACAAAGACTCGGACGAACTTTTGAATGCCTTCAACTCAGCGCCCAACTCGGTGAGCGGCTTGACGTAGCTGCTGCCTTGAGAGGTGCACACCGGTTGCCCCTTCAGGTCTTCCCAGCGGGTGATCTTGCTATCCTTGAGTACCGCGGCGGTACCGCCAACCCGGTAAAACGGTGTCGGCACAAAGCCGAGAATCTCGCCGCGCTCTGCCGTCCATTCCATATTGGCGATCAGCAAATCGACCTTACCCTGCTGCAGAAACTGCACGCGGTTGGCCGGCAATACCGGCACCAGTTGCACCTCAGCACCCAACTGCCGACCCAGTTCTTGAGCGAGCTCTACATTCAGACCACGCGGCTTCTGTGTGGCAGGATCGATCCCGCCAAAGGGGCCACCCGACAGCAGCACGCCAACCACAACCACATGACGCTGCTCGATCTTATCCAGCGTCGCGTCAGCCTGGGCAGCAGTGCTGGCGGCTAGTGAGATCAAGGCACCCAACATCATGGGCAATAAACGTTTTACAGGCGCGCGCTCGAACAACATGGATTTCCCCTCATTAATGATCGGCAAAACCCCGATCTGATGAGTGGGCATCCTGCGTACAGCGCCGAGGTAACGGAAATACAAATATCTAATATCGTTATAACTCAGGTGCTGTCACTTTTTAGATAAACGCTTATAAGCCTACGTTTATTGGCCTCTTCGAGCTTCCAGAAAAATAAATTTCTCCGAACACATAAAGATATGTAATGTTTATGTTCGAACCCTTAATGTAAAAAACAGCCGCCATGTCGACCCTCGATCTCGAACTACTGCGCACCTTCATTACCGTAGTCGATCAGCACAGCTTTGCCGAGGCCGGTGTGCAACTGGCCCGCACACAATCGTCGGTCACTCAGCACATGCAACGCCTGGAGCAACAGGTCGGGGTCAGCCTGTTCGAAAAACGCGGGCGGCAAAAGCAGCTCACGGAAGCCGGGCAGCAGTTGCTACGCCATGCCCGGCAGATGCTTTCGCTCAACGATGACGCGCTGAACTCCTTGCGCGAAAGCAGCTTGAGCGGCGTGCTGCGCATTGGCTCTCCCCATGACATCGCCGACACCATCCTGCCACCGATTCTCAGCCACATCGCGCGTTCGGCGCCACGTTTGCGCCTGGAAATCGACGTCGGCCGAAGCCCGTTTCTCATGGACGACCTGCACCGTGGCAAGGTCGATATGGTGATTTCCACTCGCGAAGACCCCAATCTGGAAGGTTTTGCCTTGCGCACCTCACCGGTATGGTGGATTTGCTCTGCGCAGTACCTTCACAACCCCGGCGAGCCCTTGCCGTTGATCCTGGTGGATGAACCCAGTATCTATCGGCGATATGCTCTTGAGGCTCTCGAACGCGCCAACATTCCTTGGCGCCAGGCTTATCTGGCGTCGAACCTGATTGGTATCAAGGCGGCGACCCGCGCAGGTCTTGGCGTCACTGCCAGAAGCATGGAAATGTTAGGCCCGGATATGCGAGTGCTGGGTGAAAGCGATGGTTTGCCCCGTCTGCCGGACGTCACCTACCACCTTTGGATTCGGCCCAATACTATTAATCCTCTGGTGCGTCGGGCTTATGAGTTAATTCGCAGCAGTCGCGGGCATTAAATGCCGATGAGTCGCTCCCCCCTCCGGTGCAGATGAAATCCTGCCGCATCTTAAATACGCTACCTATCCGATTGGTTTACACCATCTGTCCTCGGTGCACACGGTGCTACGCTGACCACCTTCACGGAGGAATCACAATGTCGAACGCAGATCTGCTCCCTTCCCTACTGTTCAAGATCAATGAAAACCAACTGGCTCTCGAAGCTGCGATCATGGAGCTTACGCTTTGGGCCGAGCAGCGCAGATCAGCGGATGTTGCTGGTAATGTTCGTGGTGCTTTGGACACAATCAGCAAGAACGAGGAGTTCATCAATATGACGCTTGCGGTGCTAATGACGCCGGAGTGATCTGGTCACCCCTCACCGAGGATGATGCGAGCCTTCTAATCTCCAGTCGACCGATCAGGTCAATAGCCCTGCTGGGGCTTGTTAGTCATCACTTTGACTAGCGAGGCAGCTTCTTGGTCAAAATTTCGTAGGGTCCACTTTAAAACCGGACTTGATATAGGAGGCTAATGGGTGATGGTTGTCCTTAGGTGCGAAAACTGCGCAATAATGTGGAAAAAGACGACCTCGACTCGCTGTTGAGCCGAGATCGTAAAGATGAAGTTAAGTGAAACTAATCAGCGTAACTCACCGCAAAGATCTGTCTGAAACAGTCTTTGAACTTCCGGAACTGGCAGATTCGAACCTAAAAGCATATGAAGCTTTCCAAATGCGGCCTCTCGCGTCATACCCGCCCCAGAAATTACACCAGCGTCATTTAAAGCGCTCCCAGCGACATAACTCTCTAGCTCAACGCCCCCTTCAAAACATTGTGTTACAGCAACCATCACCACTCCGCATTTGTTCGCATGCCGCAACGCATTAACAAACTCATGATCATCGCTGGGCCCAGTACCACTACCGTAGCACTCCAAAATCAATCCTTGTACGTTCAACTGCACAAACGCATGTATGATTTCAGYGCTGATACCAGGATACATTGGCAATACGACAACCGAAGCCAAAGCTTTCCCACTGGTATATTTTAATACCTCACTCAAAAAATATGAATCAATTGAAGCACAACCTTCAAGTTTTGCAGGAGCAAAAAACGGATTTCGACCAGCACTCCGAAATTTAGTACAGTGAACTGATGAGAAAATCTCACCATGGAAATACAACCAGACTCCTGAACGCATACCCTCCACTAATAATTTAATCGCTCCATCAATATTTTCCCACGCATCGCTTCCTTCTACTCCGACAGGAAGCATTGACCCCGTAAAGACAACAGGGGCATGTAGACCGATCAATTGAAAAGCTAATGCTGCTGCGCTATAGGCCAGTGTATCGGTACCGTGCAATACCAGCACAGCATCATTTTTACCTTCCGAAACCGCTTGGACAATCGCGTCACGAATATACTGCCAATAGAGCGGCGTCATGCTAGAGCTGTCGATTACAGGCTCTAACTCACAAAAACCAAACTCTGCTTCCGACTTATCCGCATCAAGACCAAAATGCTCAAGCAACACCTCTTCGAACCCACTGGCGGGTGCCAATCCTCTATCGGTGGCTTTCATGCCTATTGTACCGCCAGTGTACAATATCATTATGCGTCTTTTCTTCTTTAGGGCCTTCACCTTCATCACGCGCACTCAACTTCTTCTATACCAGAGTGATCCAGCATCGCTTCAACTACAAGCTGA
Organism: Pseudomonas sp. KB_15; assembly: GCF_052114525.1. Taxonomy (NCBI): domain Bacteria; kingdom Pseudomonadati; phylum Pseudomonadota; class Gammaproteobacteria; order Pseudomonadales; family Pseudomonadaceae; genus Pseudomonas; species Pseudomonas sp. KB_15. The sequence continues at coordinate 40,735 of NZ_JBFREX010000034.1, forward strand.
GTTACGTCTAATAAATGCTTATTAGTCGAAACATCCGCGATGAGTGGCAGTTCAGTGCAGGCCAAAATCACTGTATCGGCTTGAATGCGAGCTAACAACTCTTTGAATCGTGGCCGAAGACTTTCGTCGTGAGACCCAAGCGATTTAATATCATAAATCAACTGGTGTAATTCTTGGGAATCTGGCACTGACTCAAGGTCGATAACATCTGCCAATGTTCTATAGGGTGACCATGATCCTAGCTCGGCCACTGGGCGAGAACCTAACAGGCAAGCATTACTAATCCCTGCCCGCTGAAAATACCCATGTAGTACGTCATTGAAGGATATGAATTTGCTTTGCAAATCCAAACCTTCAATTCTATCGGCAAATAAATTCAGAGTATTGCATGCAATACTGAAGGCACATACCCGCCCGTCCAACTGATAAATATCATCACGTAACGCAGACCACACCTGGCTCTCAGTCAACTCCAACTCCATGGACAAGCCAAGCTCTGGATCAGAAACAATGACGACCGGAATAGCGTCCAAGTCGCCCCTAAATGCAGACCCCATACGACGCCGATTTTCCTGGAGTAACTTAGCCCACATATCCATTCCCGCCTCCGGGCCTGAACCTGTAATAATGCCGAGCTTAGGTTTTTCCACGTAGCTTCTATTAGTTATCGTCATTTCGTCTTATCCATTGCCATTGCCATTGCCATTGCCAAAGTGTTGGCTTTATCCTTTGCATGACTAGCCGCAACCGTTGAGTTTAGTGACGATCCCGTGTCGCTGGGCCAAGCCTTCAAATCCAGATCGAGATCATCAAATTTGCTCGAATCAAATACCGGTACGGCAATACCCTTCGATCGCTGGCTGTCGTAATCATCGAGCACACGCAGACAAACCTTGAACAGTAATACCATTGCAGTGAGATTGACCAAGGCGGCTAATGTCATGGTTATATCTGCAAAAGCGAATACCGTACTTAGATTCTCCACTCCGCCCCAAAAAATCAGCATAAGAACAAACCCGCGAAATACAACTATAGCTTTCTTATTCTCACCCAGTAGATAGCGCAGGCTATTTTCGCCGAGATAGTAATTATAAAGAATCGAAGTAAAAACGAAGAGAGCCAGAGCAACGCTGATGAACATGCGTCCCCAATCACCTACCACAGCCGCGAGAGAATTTTGAGCAAGTACCAGCCCATCCCCCTCAAATCCTGGAGCATAAATTCTCGAAAGGAGAATGAGCAACGCAGTGCAAGTGCAGATAACGAATGTATCCAAGAACACGCTGAATGCTTGGACAACGCCCTGAGCAACTGGGTGTTTCACCTGCGCTACAGCGGCGACATTAGGCGCACTGCCTAGACCAGCTTCGTTTGCAAAAACGCCTCGTTTTACACCCATGACTATTGCGGTGCCTATCATCCCAGCGAAGGTTTGATCCAAGCCGAAAGCGCTTTTTACAATGGTTAACAACATCAGAGGTACGTGATCAAACTGGACAACTATCACGTATATCGTGATTGCTACATAACTCAACGTTTTTATAGGAACAAGGAGATCAGCGACCCGCGCAATACGCTTGATACCACCAACAAACACCGCTCCAAGCAGGATAGCTAAAACAAACCCAGTGTAGTCAACGCTCAGACCAAAAGCATTGTTTAGCGAGTGCGTAACTGCATGAGATTGTACGGCATTGAATCCGAAACTAAATGTCACCAAGATAAAAACGGCCATGATCATACCGAGCCATCGTTTACCCAAGCCATACTGTATGTAATAGGATGGCCCACCACGATACATACCTTCGGAATCGCGACGTTTATAAAGCTGAGCCAGTGTACATTCAAAGAAGCTACTGGACATTCCGATAAAGGCGGCCACCCACATCCAAAAAACCGCACCAGGGCCACCGAGAGTAATCGCCACGCCCACTCCCGCAATATTTCCCGCCCCGACTCGACCGGCAAGACTTAGCATCAGTGCTTGAAATGAGGTGAGGTGTCCAGCGGTACTGCCGAGACTACCTTTGAATACGGCGAACATATGTAAGAAGTGACGCACTTGGACGAACCGCGAGCGGATCGTAAAATAACCTCCAAGCCCAACGACGAGCAATATGAGTATTTTTCCTGATAGAAAGTTGTTGATTAATTCAAGCATCGGAGTGTCCTCGCGAATTATTTTTGGTAGAGAACCCAAGTGGAGCTGGAGCGCGTTATGCTTCCGGCTTTCGACTAGAATGTTGACCAAAGGGCATGCTGAATACAATTTCTCTGCCTGCTTGAAAATGGCGCTACATGATGCGAGACTAGCGCCAAATAGCGCCACCCTGGAGAGCGGCATAATGAGTGACTCCTTACCAGAAAACTTGCAGTTGCTGTGCAAACACTACACTTCAATTGCTGATGTTTGCCGCCGCCTGAATATAAATCGAGCGCAGTTCAATAAATACTTAAATGGRCAAAGCACTCCATCCCCCTATAACCTGAAACGAATTTGTGACTTCTTTGGCGTTGAAGAACTTGAAATAAATTTATCTACGGAAAAATTTAGCGACATAATCGCAGGGGGCAAGACAAGGAGCATTTCAAAAACAAAAACAGCTGCGCAAGAAATATTTGAGCGCCTACAAAAACACTCATCAGATGAAATAAGCGATTATATAGGTTATTACCACGAGTATTATCACTCAATGTCTGCACCTGGTTATATCCTTTGCTCTCTAGTTTATCTTAGAGAGCTAGATGGAAGTTACATCTATAGTCGCAATGAACGAATTCAGAGTTTCAGCTTGAAAGTCGACGAGGGTGACCGATACTCCTACCAGGGCGCTGCATACTGTTTGAAAGGGCGTTTTTTTTTCGTGGATTACGAGTCCCTTACGTCTAACGAAATATCTCAAACAATATTAGTCCCTAGCTATAAAAGCCGTATAAATAGACTTAACGGCTTAAAGATTGGCGTTTCATCAGGAGATCAACGCACTCCAGCTTGCACTCGGGTTGTATGGGACTATTTAGGAAAAGAAATTAATAGAATTGAAGCATACCGACATGTCCGCCTTTATCATCCTGACGATCCAGCTCTTGATGCCGATCTACGCGAGCGGCTTTCAAAAACCGAAATCGTCAATGGGCTATTTAAAATGACCTAATATCTTGATCCCGTGCCCGAACGAGACGCATAAAAAAATCCGATGCCAGTACAGGCATCGGATTTTGATTTCTTGCGGCCAAAGGTCAAGCGAAAGGGCTTAACTGATCGGCATTACCCTCAAAGGGCTCTTTGTACTCAAACCTAAATCACTTGGTGAGCCAGGATTCAACGGTCGCTGAGCCGTGCTCTGCTTTCCACTCTTTCAAAGTCTTGTGGTTGCCTCCTTTGGTCTCTACGACTTCGCCAGTATGGGGGTTCTTGTAGATCTTCACCTGGCGAGGCTTGCGCGTGCTCGATTGGGATTGGGCGGCTGGAGAGCGACGACCAGACTTCGGATCAAGCAGGTTGATCACGTTCGGCAGGCTGTAGCCATACTCGGCAACCTAAAAGCGGTTAAGCATTGAGTGTTGTCCGATTAACCTACAAAACACTCCCACTAATGGCAGCCAATGGCTGCGTTATCAGCCCTGCTCTACCTGGCCTCAATGCGTACGGTTTTACTGTATGTGGCGGCCGACCCAATACTTACATACGGCGCCATGCACGCCTTGCAATGGGTCTTGATCTGGAAACGGCAGCACGTTGATGTTCACCAGTTGCGGCTTGCTTGTTGCCTCACGACATATGTCTTCGCGCTGTCCTGGCGGGTAAGCGCCGACCACCAGAAAATCGTCGCTGGAGTCCAAGTTGCAGTGACCTGTGCCGGCAGGTAGTAGCAACGCATCACCTGCCCTGACTTCAACCACAAAGCCATCAGGGCAGCCTAGCATCATGCGGGCGTGGCCACTGGCGATGCCAAGCACCTCGTGCCCTTCAGTATGATAATGGTGATAACCGTATACCCCGTCACGCCATTGCGGTGGCCAGCCATTAGCACTGAAGGTTCCCTCGGACTGTGAAGCCAAGTCGATGCGCCGACTTGCAATCGCTTTGAGGTATATGAGTACAGGTAGGTGTGGGTTATTGGGAACCCAGCCATTGTGTTCAAGCATCAGGATTTGCATAGAAACTGCCCCAGATTGTGACCCGAACATTGGAAGATCTCCGGAGCGTAACAACGCTCGCTGACAGCTAAAACCAATCGGTTGCACCCATCAGTGAATCCACAATCGATGGCTACTCTTTAAGACAGACAGCTACTGGCTAGAAGCGCTCATTCGTTTTTTCGGTTCGAAAAATACTTTGTCCCMCATGCTCAGAGCCAAGGAGCAAGGCGAAGATACTTAGGGCTCCGAGCGCTTTGTTGAGAAGAAAAAAAGCTTCCAGATCGCTCCGGAAGCAAACTGCTGAATACGCAACCGAGGGTGACCAAACCGCATGAGTGCGAGTGCCCTTCTCGGCACGCAAATCATGCTTGCGGATTCAAGCAGGAGGAAACCTGTAGGCAGAGCAACGGGAGCTGATCAGGAGATTTTCATCACTCCTGAACATCCATGAAGTCCCTGGCCCAATTCAAATATGTTTCCGGCAACGTGTAGGTAAGGGCCAGCTCGGTAGCGCTTAAGTTTGATGTGCTGCGCGTGAGCTGGCGTTGTTCACGAAGGCAGTCATAGGTCGCTTTAATGGAGGCGAAATAAGCACCATGACCTGCAACAATGATTCGTACACCTAGCTTGGCTAGCCGTTCGTTGTCGTTGAGTCTTGGATTTCCGTAAGTGACCAACATCAGTGGAATCGTGATGTGCTCCGCTATCTGTTCGAGGTGCGCAAAATCCTGTACGCCAACAATACAAATGCCATCCGCGCCGGCCCGTTGATAAGCGTGCGTTCGGTGAATGACCTCATGCACCGGTAAAGCTGATGCGTTGGTTCGAGCAATAATCGAGAGCTCTGGATCAATGCGTGCTTCCAGTGCCGCACGCACTTTGCCTACACCCTCTTCAGTGCTGATGAGGTCTGTTGATTTACACCCGAATTGAGCCGGAAGGAGGGTGTCTTCAATCGTGAGCGCCGCTATTCCTGCGCGCTCCAACTCCTGGACAGTTCGCATGACGTTGAGTGCATTTCCGTAACCGTGATCGGCATCAGCGATGACAGATGACAGGCAACTGGGCCACACGGCCTATTCTGGCCGCTTGCTCGACAAATTCAGACAGGGTAATGAGTGCGAAGTCTGGTGCAGCCAGAACCTGCAGAGATGCAACTGATCCCCCCAGAATACCCACTTCAAATCCGAGATCGGCGGCTATGCGTGCTGACATCGGATCAAACACTGAAGCGGTCTGAAAACAGTTACTGGATACCAGCAGCTCGCGAAACGAATGGCGTAATGCATGGTGGGAAACTCGGGGCATGATCGCTCCTCACTGTGGCCGTCATCGTGTGAACAATCAGTGCCAACTCAAAAGTGCGACGAGACTATCATGCAAAAAATAGGGGGTGATGACGATTCAGAATGACCCGATGCACAGATGTCATTACCCATACTTGAGGGATGCTTTTCGAGCTTTGGAGCTTCGATCAACTGGCTGTTTTGCCGTGGAGATCGCGGGAAGCTCCTTCGAGGGTTTTCCATAAGTTGCGCATAGTAGGGTTCTCATTCGTGATGGAGCAGTAGGAGCGTATCTCCAGTCGCGTGCTCCATTCATCACCACCCGCTTTTACCAACTGTCCTCGCTGAAGCTCGTCTATGACAGCGCTTTGTGGCAACCATGCCACCCCATAACCCTCAACTGCCATTCGCATCAGTAGCATCGTCATATCCGCCTCGTAGCACCGCTCCAACATGCATGCAGTCGGGCCATTCTTTATGACGATGTCGGCAACACGACCTAGAAAAGTCGTAGCTGTATAAGCGAGGTGAGGAACTGTTTTGCTGGAGGTACCCGGTAAGGGATACAGCGGATTCCCATCGCTGTTAGGTGCGCACACAGGAATAAACGCGTCATGGCCCAAGGTCAAACTCCCGAACTTTTCCGAATCGAGAAGAATGGGCGCCAAGGGGTGATGATAGACAATCATCAGATCACAACTACCCTCCTCCAGAGATATGACCGCGTCGTGGATGTTGGCGGCAACAACCCGCGCATTGAATTGCTCATTGTGCTGCTGAAATTGCTTCAGCCATTTCGGCAGGAATGTCATCGACAGACTGTGGCCGGCAGTTACCTGGATGGATCGCCCAGGCATTCGCTCTACCTCGCGAAGGCTTGAGCGCAGCCTCATTAACCCCGCCAATGCCTCGCGACTTTCTTCACAAAATGTGCGGCCAGCAGAGGTCAGTTGGACAGGATAGGTGCCACGATCCACCAACTCCGCACCTACCCATTCTTCAAGTGACTTTATACGCCTCGACAAAGCCGACTGGGTCACACAGCGAACCTCCGCAGCACGAGAAAAATTCTTCCACTCCGCGACCGCCAGAAGATCATCCAGCCATTTGATTTGCATACCGACACCTCATGTCCCGAATGAGCAGTTTACTGCGCCCTAGTCAGGAAAAAGCAGCAGTTTCTAAAACTATTCCAAATGCGCATGAGGCTATTGGGATTACTCATCACCCCCTTCCAAGCCCGACCCTAGAATCGAAAACGTTGGTGCGAGGCCACAGAGCTTCGACCGAATGACACTTGTCTCCTGCCAAGTAAAAAAAGCAAAAAAACCACTTGAGGAAAGCTCCGTGAAGAAAAATAAACTTCCGCGTCGGATCGCAATTGGCATCGCCTTAGGCGTGCTTATCGGTTGGGCGTGCCACCACCTCTCAGGGAGCGAACAAAGCGCCAAAGAGATCGCGTCTTACTTCTCGATGGTCACCGACATATTTTTACGCATGATCAAGATGATCATCGCGCCTCTGGTGTTCGCCACCTTGGTAGGCGGCATTGCCAGCATGGGAAACTCCCGCTCTGTTGGGCGCATAGGCCTGCGAGCCATGACCTGGTTCGTAACCGCTTCGGTGATATCGCTGGCAATCGGCATGGGCCTGGTGAACCTGTTCCAACCCGGCAAAGGACTGAACATTGAGGTCGTCCAGCACGCGGCGAGCCCCGTGGTGAACACCGGGGATTTCAGCCTCAAGGTTTTCATCAGTCACGTGTTTCCCCGCAGCATTGCTGAAGCAATGGCCAACAACGAAATCCTGCAAATCGTGGTGTTCTCGTTGTTCTTCGGGTTTGCCTTGGCGGGTGTGAAGCGAGCCGGTTACACAACGATTGTCGATGGCATCGAAGAGCTGGCCAAGGTGATGTTCAAGGTCACGGACTTCGTTATGGCCTTCGCGCCAATCGGCGTTTTCGCAGCCATCGCATCGGCGATCACCACTCAAGGTCTTGGCTTGATAATCGATTACGGAAAGCTGATTGCCGAGTTCTACTTGGGCATTGTGATTCTGTGGTGCGTGTTGTTCGCTGCCGGCTACCTGTTCTTGGGGCGCTCAGTGTTTACCTTGGGCAAGCTCATCCGCGGACCTGTTCTTTTGGCATTTTCCACTGCCAGTAGCGAGTCCGCATATCCGAAAACCATGGAGGCACTGGAGAAATTTGGTGCGCCGAAGCGCGTATCCAGCTTCGTTCTACCGTTGGGGTACTCATTCAACCTTGATGGTTCAATGATGTATCAAGCGTTCGCGATCATGTTCATTGCACAGGCCTACAACGTTGACTTGAGCTTCACACAGCAACTGCTCATCTTGCTGACGCTGATGATCACCAGCAAGGGAATGGCGGGTGTGGCCCGAGCATCGGTGGTTGTAGTGGCGGCTACGTTACCCATGTTCAACCTACCCGAAGCCGGCATCTTATTGATCCTTGGAATTGACCAATTCCTCGATATGGCCAGGACTGCCACCAACGTGGTTGGCAATAGCATCGCAACGGCTGTGGTTGCTAAATCAGAACCACATGAAGAAGCTGAAGATGCGCCCGGTACTCAGTCTCCACTCCCAATTCATACTGCAGCCACCGTGTGAGAACCTAAACATGAAAGGTAAATCGAAGCCGTCCAGCAAGTCATCGATTGCTCGCAAACTAGGTATCGTCGGTGGACTTGGATCACTGGCCGGCGGTGACCTTTTCTACAAGTTGGTGAAGTCCCAAGCGGTTTTGGAAGATCAGGGCCGCTACCACTTTCTGTTTGAGCAACACCCCTTCAAGGACGTCCTGATGCCGCTGGATCGGGGCGCCAACATGACCTCCAGAAAGTTCTATGTATTCCAGGTTTGCCAGACGTTCGAGGCCAGCGAAGTCAACGCAGTCTTACTGCCTTGTTTCGCTAGCCACACCTTTCGAGAGGAGATCCAGGAAGAGATAGGCATACCTGTCTTGGATATGATGACGGCTTTGCGCAAGCACATCGATCATATCGCCGAACCTGGTACTACGTTGGGCATCATCGCGTCTGACTATGTCCGGCACTCCGGGTTGTTTGAGCGCCATTTCGGCTCGGATTTCAAGCTGGTTTATCCCCACGAAAACGTGCAGTCTGGCTTGATGGGCGCCATGTATGGGGTTAACGGCATCAAAGATGGACACCTTGGAGGAGTACCACTGGAGTGCGTGTATCAGGCCTGCCTCTCGCTTCAGGATCAGGGTGCCACAATCATCCTGCCTGGCATGACGGAGCTCTCATTGGTCTGCAGTGATCTTCAAAGACGTGGCTTGACTGTCCTGGATATCAACGAGATTTATGCAACTTTTGCTACGTTGGAAAAAGGGCAGTCAACCCGCCCGCCATTCAAGCTTGGGATCGTAGGCGGAGTTGGGCCAGCGGCAACGGTAGACTTCATGGATAAGGTCGTGACGCATACACCAGCAGGTCGCGATCAAGAGCACATCAAAATGGTGGTAGAACAAAACCCCCAGATTCCTGATCGCACAGCCAACTTGCTGAATGACAAAACTGATCCAACGATGGCGATGTACGCAACGTGTAAGCGACTAGAAAGCGCTGGAGCCAATGCCATAGCGATTCCGTGCAATACAGCTCATGCATTTGTTGAGCGGATCCAGGCACACCTGCGCGTGCCTATTGTGAACATGCTGACTGAGACGGTAGAGACAATCGTGCAGCGGTATGGCGCTGGCAAAACCGTTGGACTGCTTGCGACCTCCGGCACGATAAAAAGTCAGGTGTATCACGAGGCAGCCCGGCGGGCAGGACTTCAAATCATCATCCCTGGCACGGACTACCAAGCATTGGTGATGGAGTCGATTTACGGAGACCACGGAATCAAGGCGGGTTTCACAGACGGCATCTGCAAAGATCAGTTACTGACCGCTGCTGAACACCTATGTGAACTGGGTGCAGATGTGCTCATCCTGGGGTGCACAGAGCTACCCCTGGTGCTCCAGCATAGTGAATCCTACATGATCAAAAATCATGAGGTTGCATTGGTCGACCCGACAACCATTCTGGCATTGAAGTGCATTGAGCTTGCCCGAGAAAATACGGTGAAGCCTAGTCAACCAGTTGGCTTATCGACTACGGAAAACCAACTCTAGAATCAACGTCCGCCAAACAGTAAAAAGGCCCATCTCGGGCCTTTTTTTGTACTCAAACCTAAATCACTTGTTCAGCCAGGACTCAACGGTCGCGGAGCCGTGCTCAGCTTTCCACTCCTTCAGAGTCTTGTGGTTGCCGCCTTTTGTTTCGACGATTTCGCTGGTGTAAGGGTTTTTGTAGACCTTCACTTGGCGTGGCTTACGAGTGCCGGCTTTGGAGTCGACGGTTGGAGCGCGACGGCCCGCTTGGCTTCAGCAACAGTGGCCGCATGCCCTCAATTCCATCGATGTCAGCCTGCGCGGATGGATGTATATAGGCGCGGTTTACCTTTCGAATCTCCATACAAAGACGTTCTGCTGCCTGAACCACTGTCCTAGCCCCAGAGCTCTATACAGTCTTTAACGAATGATATCGACACCGCCCATGTAGGGTTTGAGCACCTCCGGCACACGGATGGATCCGTCGGCATCCTGGTAGTTTTCCAGTACCGCGACCAAGGTGCGCCCCACTGCCAGCCCAGAACCGTTGAGGGTATGCACCAGCTCCGGCTTGCCGGTTTCTGGGTTGCGCCAGCGCGCTTGTATGCGACGGGCCTGGAAGTCACCGCAGTTGGAACAGGAGCTGATCTCGCGGTATTTGTCCTGGCTCGGTACCCATACTTCTAGGTCGAAGGTTTTGACGGCGCTAAAACCCATGTCGCCGGTGCAAAGAACCAAAACACGGTATGGCAATTCGAGCGCCTGCAACACACGCTCGGCACAAGCTGTCATCTCTTCCAAAGCCTCCATGGACTTCGTCGGCTCAACCACCTGAACCATCTCGACCTTGTCGAACTGATGCTGTCGGATCATGCCACGAGTGTCACGGCCAGAAGCACCTGCCTCACTGCGAAAGCATGGGCCGTGGGCGACAAATTTGAGGGGCAATCGTTTTGCATCGAGAATCTGCCCAGCCGCCAGATTGGTCAATGGGACTTCAGAGGTAGGGATAAGATAGAAGTCAGCCTGACCTTCACGGGTGATCTTGAACAGGTCTTCCTCAAACTTCGGCAGTTGGCCGGTGCCCTGAAGAGCAGACGCATGAACCATGTAGGGGATGTAGGTTTCCTCGTAATCATGTTGTGAGGTGTGCAAGTTGATCATGAATTGCGCCAGTGCGCGGTGCAGGCGCGCAATCGGGCCATGCAAAACGGAAAAGCGGGCGCCGGACAGCTTAGCTGCGGCCTCAAAGTCCAGACCTCCGCAGATTTCACCCAACGCTACATGGTCTTTGATCTCGAAATCGAACACACGCGGAGAGCCCCAGCGCCGCACCTCTACGTTGTCGTCCTCATCGGAGCCGATTGGTACGCTGGCGTCCGGTAAATTGGGAACGGCCAGAACGATATCGTCCAGTTCTGCCTGAATGCTGTGTAGTTCATTTTTGCCAGACTCAAGTTCGTTGGCCATGCGCGCAACGGCATCCATTAAGGGCGCAATGTCTTCCCCGTTAGCCTTCGCCTGTCCAATAGATTTTGAGCGAGCATTACGCTCTGCCTGCAATTGCTCGGTGCGGTTCTGCACCGCTTTTCGGCGCTCTTCCAGTGATTCGATGCGCGCAACATCCAGGCTGAAGCCACGAGAGGCCAGAAGATCCGCCACTTCATGAGTTTGGCTGCGTAACAGTTTGGGATTGAGCATATCGGCTTCTCGCAGTGTGAGGGTAGCTTTGCAATCCAGTCATGAATAAGCGAGTCCAGCTGACAGGAGGCATAGTCAATACGTAATACCAGCAACAGTCAAAGTAAATGACGTCAAACTTATTTAATGCAAATATAAATTAAGGAAAATTTAAACAACACTTGCTACAACCAGTCGCTTGACGAAAATTCAGTATTGCATACTCAACAGCCTCGCGACTGGTCTCATGATATCCGAGAGCCAGTCTCTCCTCTGACCGGAGAAGTAGAATACATATATTCGTATGAACCTCGTAATCACCATTAGCTTTCGACAATTTGCTTACGTAATAGTGTGCCATCTTTTATCTCCACTACTGTCAAACTCGAACCAAATAAAAAAGGGTTTCCCGATGACTCAGGAAACCAAGCGCAGAACACGTGACCGAAGGTGACCAAACCAGAAGACCTGCCCGACCGGAGAGACGGATCTTTCATCACGAGCCCTGACAAAAACTATCAAAGTCGAAATCCAATAAGGCAGTCGACTCAGTGAATGATTTGACTCAAGAACAAGCGTGTACGCGAATTCTGCGGATTATCGAAGAAGTCGTTCGGCGCGGCCTGCTCGACGATTTCACCCTTGTCCATGAAGATCACCCGATTGGCCACGGTGCGGGCAAAGCCCATTTCGTGGGTCACGCAGAGCATGGTCATGCCGTCTTCGGCCAGGCCGATCATGGTGTCCAGTACCTCTTTCACCATCTCCGGGTCGAGTGCCGACGTCGGTTCGTCGAACAGCATGATTTTCGGCTTCATGC